>NZ_MCSD01000003.1:127541-383198 GCF_002872555.1 Vibrio sp. 10N.286.55.E10 | reverse complement strand
AAGCGGCTTAGTTCAACAGCTATATTAGACAGAAAAATTCTGCACTTAAATACAGAATTATTCTGTCTAGTATCTCAATGACGTAAACGATACCCCGTTTTTATGAAAACTAACAGTAACTTAAGCACTACAGCTCCCTTCCTACATCCCAAAATACAGAATTTTTCTATATAGCATGAATTGATGTGCCAAACTGAAACCTATGTATGCATAACCAGTTAAAGTTTAATGAAAAAATCACCATTTCTATCGTATATACAAGAATATATGCTTGGACGGCACTATGCCCTTCGTACAACGGAGGCGTACATTTATTGGATTCACCAATACATTCTTTATCATGATAAAAAGCACCCAAAGAGCTTAACTTCTAGACATGTAGAGGATTTCCTAACGCATCTGGTAGTTAACAGAAAGTCAGCGAGGAAAACGCAAAGTCTGGCTCTCAATGCGTTAGTCTTTTTATACAAAGAAATTATTCAAGAACCCATAGAACTTGATATGCAGTTTCGACGCTCAGATAAATCACGAAAACTGCCAACAGTCATGACTCCAGAAGAGATTGGAAGGCTATTCAATCACTGTTCACCTAACTACAAATTACCTTATCAATTAATGTATGGATCAGGGTTGCGTTTAATGGAGTGTCTACGCTTACGTATACAAGATATCGATTATGCATATAAATCTGTACGTGTATGGCAAGGGAAAGGAGGTAAAAACCGCATAGTGACAATAGCACCAGAGCTTTTCCCCGCCATCAAACAACATCAACAGAAATCCGCGAGTTACTATCATCAAGACATGAATGACACAGTTTTTTCTGGTGTATACATACCTGAAGCTCTCGCTAGAAAATACCCAAGCGCAGAAAGGAACCTAAATTGGCAATTCCTCTTTCCTTCCGGTCGTTTGTCGCCAGATTTACAAACAGGCGAGCTACGTAGACACCATATTCACCCAACAGCGCTTCAAAAACACATTAAGGTAGCAGGCCAAAAAGCCAACATTGAGAAAAACATCTCGTGTCATACTTTAAGGCACTCATTCGCTACGCACCTTCTTCAAAGCGGAGCAGATATCAGAACCGTTCAAGAACAACTTGGGCACACCGATTTGAAGACAACGCAAATCTATACTCACATCATTGATAGAGGCGCCAATGGCGTTGTTAGCCCATTATCAAGAATATTCGTAAAATAACGATAAATGAAATTCGGATTCCGAATTCTGAAATGACTTCATAATCACGAAACAGGGCACTATCACCTGCTCTTAAGGCTGAGGCCTCTAGTCACTCCAAAAGCTCAATAACAATTTATGTGTGTGTTTTTCTCTGCAGCAATGGCTACGTATCACCTCTTATTGTTGCGCCACCATTACCTATTTACAACTTTCATGGCGCTCACAACGCCCTAACACGCACAATAACGGGATGCCTAACAAACACATTATTAAACAGCGAGTTGCAGGTTTCCCACTCTCTACTTCGAGCTTTCGAAAAGAGATATTTCACAATTTTCATCAATAACAGTGTTCGAAAAAGAACATATGTCTCAAAAACATACACACCATCAATATGAATAAGACTGCATGTTAAACTGCTTTTATAAAAAAGCAGGAATAAAGCATGATTACTAAGGATAGAGATTCAAAAATCGACAACAGTCTTCAACAGAAAGCTGGCGCAAAAGTAGAGCAAGACGTCGCGTTTTACTTACGCAGAGAGTTTGGAGATGCAAATGACATTTTCATTATCAATGACCTACGCATACAGTTTAAAAATGAAACTGCTCAGATCGATCACTTAGTCCTTTATAACAAAGGATTTATCATTATTGAGTCGAAATCAATTCGTGGTGAGGTTAAGGTCAACAATCAACTCGAATGGAGCCGAACCGTAAGAGGGAATTGGACAGGAATGCCCTCGCCTATCGAGCAAGCTAAGTTGCAAACCAAACTATTGAAAGCACTGTTAAATGACAACGCTAAGTCGTTGCTAGATCGAATTGCGTTTGTACAAGCTTACTTTGGTGGTCGCTGTTGGGATCAACTCTGTGCCGCGTCCAACGACGCGCTAATCGATCGAACTTCTATCCCTAAAGATATATCGAAGAAGCTCATTAAAGCCGAATCTATTGGTAGCTGCGTTAAGGGTCTCATCAAAAAGCACCGCGTAGGTTCAATACTAAATCCGAATCCTACGTTTAATCGTGATGAACTGTACCGCCTGGTTCACTTTCTAAACGAACAACATGTGCCTACGTCTTCTCCGGCTCCCAAAGTACATATCGCAGAATTGAGCGAAACTGAAAAGGTAGACTTGATTCCAGCTCAAGAAACAATTGAAGAGGCCAAAGTTCCACAAATAAGGCATGGTTTTAATTGTAAGAAGTGTCAAAGCCCTCAGACCGAGCCGAGGTATGGAAAGTATGGGTATTACGTCTACTGCCCACAATGTAAGGTGAATACTGCAATGCGTATTAGTTGCCATTCTTGCCAATCTAATTCAGCTAAAGTCACTAAGAAAAAGAACACGTACTCAATTGCATGCTCTTATGGTGAAGGAACTCAAGTCGTATTTCCTTAATCTAATAATTCCGAATCCGAATTGTGCCGCTATTTAAAGGGGTACGGATTCAAATTCGGATTCCGAATTCCTCCAAAACTAAGCAACTAACACGAATCACTTCTGGCCACTTTTCGGCATCACCTCAACAGGTGGTACTTGGTGCCAAATAATGTCACTTGTACCTGTATAGATTTTTGTTGTTTTAGCGTTCGCATGCGCCATTCGCTCGGTAGCACTCTGCCCTTGCTGTTCAATCATTCGAGCAGCCAGCCCTCGAATTTCATGATAGGTCGGCCTTAACGATTTCTTTAGGTGGCTATAAAGCCCTAAAGAGTCTCGAACCTTACTGAACTCTTTACTTATATTGTGGTGATGTACTTGGTAGAGGTGGTCGGTCTCTTTTGAAATGCCGCGTTGCTGCTGTTTGGGTTTACGGTGAACGATATAAGGACAAATCAATCTCGATGTTTTAGAAAGATCGACAATGTCTTTAATCGTCTGAGTGACAGGAATGGCGACAGTGGAAGCATCGGACTTTTTCACCTTTTCTCGATGAACATATAGCATTCCATACACTGCATGCCCATCCACATACTCCACCTCTTTGTCAGGGTTCCAAAGAATCCCACAAACGCCTTCCCGTGGTTTGTATATACGATAACGAAGCCTATAGATCTCTCTCACAGCATGAGTCGTCTCAAGTGTTAAGCTCATTGCGACCTTAAGAAACAGTGGCGCTGCATCGTAGACCTTTTGGTAGTTTTCGATATCTAGGTCGTGGCGAGCTTTTGTGTAATCTTCTCTGGTCAATCGACGCTGTTTTTTATTGAGTACAAAATTACTCTCAATAGCGCTCTCATCAGCAAGGTAGGAAAATACCTTTTTAAGGTTACTGATCTTATTGTTGAGCTGACGATTACTTAACTCTGAATAGTATTTCGAAAGGAACTCATTGATGTGCTGTAACTTGATCGATTTGGTTGGCAACCGCCCCATGAACTCATCAAGGCGGTAACAGTCCCTCTCCAAATTTCGATAAACGTCTTTGGAAAGCCGTTCCTCTTTCTTCACACGAGACAACACTAATGGAAGCCACTCTTTTAAAGGCCGATTAAATTTGTCCTTACGGCCTTTGGAGACAGCTTTGCGAAATGGGGTCATCTCAGAAAGGGAAAATGCGCTTCCTAGCTCAGGACGATACTGCAAGTTATAAACATGCGCAGCTTGTATCGCTTCTTGCTCTACAGTCCCGATAGGAAATAGCTTCTTCACACCATCTACGGTCGTAAACCGAAACCGAGATTGACCCCTATGGCTCATTTTCACCAAGAATGGAGGGTAATGAGCCGTTTCTTTGCTTCTAGCTCTACCAACCATTTATGACTCCAAGAATCTTAGAAGTTCACTCACCCTGTCTGCAGGGTTCCCTATCTCGTCGTCAACACAGACTAAATATCGGCCCGTTGGCGTTCTAGTACCCTCAAGCTTGCCGTGTTTAATCCAGTTTATGATGGTGGTATTGCATATCCCTGAATCAGGGTAAAACTCATCAATAAATTGTCTAGGTCTGATTTTACGCGTCGCCATGTCGTTCTCCTTACCTTTCTCACTACATGAAAATTTAGATTTTTCATCTACTGGTAGAAAAACTATGCACGATTTTTTCAGTGACATTCTATTTGCGCAGCAATTAACGAAAAGGATTCCCGAAGCGTAAAACAATTCAACGAATCGATTTCAAGCCCACTTTAGGGTGGACTAATACAGTAGTACCAAGTTGCTAATCCATTGATTTTATTTGACTATTTCATTGGCCTTTTTAACCGTTTTTTAGGCCAATTAGAGCTTAACCACCAGCTCTAAATACATGAAATTCATATAAATCAATATCATACAGCTAAGATTACTACCAACATCGGGGTTTCACCGTTTTTGAGCCCTCAAAAACGTCGTAAAGCCTCTTAACACCACAGCTCTAAAGAAACATCCCCACTCGCTCCACTTCTTTCAAAGCGACACCATCGGCAGTGATGCCGGCAGACGCTGTATTCAATGGATACCACTCAATGCTATCGGCTTCTTGTGCGGTTATCTTCCCTGTCCATTGGCTCACAACAAAGTAATGAATCAACTGTAGCTCTGATGTTGGGTGATAGAGTGAACATAAGAAGGTGTAATGAGTTGGAGTAACGTTGAGCTCTTCTTTGAGCTCACGAAACAAAGCCTGCACCTGATTCTCACCGTGCTCAATATGACCACCTGGAATGGTAATTACGCCGGGATCCGTCTCCTTAGACTCACTGCGCTTTTCCAGCAATACTTGTGATTCGCTGAGCAAGATAAAAGAAACACACTCGTGTACATCCATCTGATTTTCCTAAAACCGTTACAAAGGTAGTTAAGTTTGCTGTTCTAGCTTGTGTTAATCCTTAATTTACAACAAGCTTTTTGCTTAGCCTTTCATACAATTCAAAAGCCTCTGTTTTAGATATCAAGTTTCCAAGAGCATATTGATACGCCAACTCAATATCGTCGCTTTGTTTTGGGTAATAGCGCTTGGCTACTGAGGCACACTGGCTCAGGTCTGTGTACCAACTTCCGTCTTTCTCAGCCACAAAATAATACGCTGCTCGCACTAACTTCTTGCTAATCACCTTAGCGATATCCCCGTCAGCCATTGTTTTGAAACTCAGGCTCATTTGCTCAAGAAAAGTAGGCAAGTCGCCATTGAGAGCTTGGGCGATTTCAATACTGGGCTTATATAGCGGAAACTCTGTAGATAAATCCTTACCCCAAATACAACAGCAACAGTGCTTGAGCCAAAAGTGCCAGTGATACTTTTCTGTGGGTTGCAGAACATCGCGCAGGAAGCCGGGATCGATATCAAGCTTACTGACTTGGGGATATGCTTCAGGAATGGTGTCAGAGAGATGCTTAAATACTCGCCTCTCTTTTGGGCCAATAGGCGTAGTCAGTACCATAGAAACATCCAAATCTGAACGACCAACAATGGCCGTTCCTCTTGGTACACTTCCATACAAGTAGATGCTATAAATTTGCTCCGGAAGTTCACTTAACAACGAATCAATAAAAGCATTCACGACACCTTGAAATTCAGGAGCAATGTTCTTAGGTGAGTATAGGTTTTCGATAAACCCGTCTTTATCGAGGCCTCTAGTTTGATTCAGCATGCCACTTTCCAGCTATATTAAGATCCGTTTCACAGCCCGAGGTAGTACATAGAACAATGCCACTCTCTTTTGATTTTGCACTGATCACGCGTTCTCCTTGCGAATTCCAAACCGAACTCTTACCACACGTTTCCCAGCCTCCCGTCAAAGATATATGGTTACTCAGTAATACTGGTATACCGTGTTTCGACGCAATTCCAGCTAAGATTTTAGAATCCGGATCAAAGCCATTCTCAGAGATTAAAGCGCTCGCTAAATAGATATCAGCGCCTAGATGTTTGGCTCGTTGGGAGTGATCCGCCTCTATGAAGTCAGCACATATTGCTAGCGCGATTTTATGCCCATTCACATCAAATATATAATCAACATCGCCAGCGGAGCAGTAGTTGCCCTCTCCATCATGCAGGTGCTGTTTAGAGTAGAACTCGACTCTGCCGTCGGGAAAACAAACAACGGCGCCTATGGTGGGGTGGGATAAGTCTGGAACTCGCAGGGGACAACCAGCCACAATAATCGTCTCACTTTGAACCGAAGCTCGGGAGAGTTCTTCAAAGTTTGATGGCTCAAGAGACAACGCAAGTTCTTCCGCCAAATCAAGCTCATAGCCGATTAGTGATAGCTCGGGGAAAACAACCACATCCGCATTGTACTTTGACGATTGCTCTATCATTTTTAGATGTTGCTTAAGGTTTTCTCTCCAGTTGCCTCTTACGACAGGAATTTGGGCCAAACTGATAGTGACACTCATTTCAAACTTCTCCCAAAAACAAATTTACCGTTTCGACCATACTCACTACAACAAACTCCTTGTCTATCTAAATTCAATATTGAAGTGAGATATCCGGCTCTTAAGTTATTTCTCGATTGGGTTTTATAAAATAAGACCATGTAAATCACAACATTTATGATTGGTTTATAAAATCACCTCTGAAATATAGTAATTTCCTTTGGTAATAGTCACTTATGGTGCATAATTTCCGCCTTCAAAAGAGGTGCATAATGAAAAAGAGCGGTTTTACAATTATTGAGCTTGTTGTCGTTATTGTGATTCTTGGAATAATCGCCGTTACGGCAGCGCCCAGATTCCTGAATGTGAGTACAGATTCGCATATTGCAGCCGTGAAAGGTACTGGCGCTGCTTTCAAAGCAGGTGTCGATCTTGCCTACTCAAAAAATTTGACCTTAAACGGTGGCGGTCCATCTACGAACATCCCTATCTATGATGACTCTGCCACTGGCCAGCTTGACTTCAATGAATGGGGATACCCAGTACAGCAATGGCCTTACGCAGAAGATTTTCCAAGGTTGGATAATCCGGAAGACTGTATTTCGGTATGGGGAGCTCTCCTGATTGATCCACCGAGCGTTTCTAGTTTCAACTCACCGACTGATACTGACTATATCGCTGAGTACATCCACACCGACCAATGCCGTTATCATTATCGAGTCGTACCGGGGATATCTATTTACTACAACTCGATGAATGGCGATGTCACCGTGGATGACGAACCAGACAGCTAAGCTCTAGTTTAATACTCAACGTGTTGGTACACACAAATAAACTTAGAGAATGCCAAGCATCAACATTCAGCCATCCTAGAAATTAAGACAAGCACGTTTTGGCGAAAACCAGCGTGCTGTCTAACTCTCCAGAAGGTAAACGCCTAGCATTAGCTAAACGAGCTTCTTGCTGGTAGCCACATCGCTGCGCCACTGCCTGACTTTTCACATTCGTTGCTGCCATTTTTATCTCAACACGCTTTGCCCCTTTATCAAGAAAGGCAAACTCTTCAACGAGTTGAATCGCCTCGCTCACATAACCAAATCCCGTTTTCGAAGTTCGTAACCAATAACCGATTTCAAAACAAGGTATAGAGTCGTCTCGGACAATAAAACCAATGGCGCCGATGAACGCCTCAGTATTCTTTTCAATAATACTGAACCAAAACTCCCCCACAAAATTAGAGAAATTACTGGCAGCCTCTTGAGTATTGAGTTCAAGTTGTTGCCGAGTTAACGATTCAGAAACCCAAGGCAGGAATTCGGACAACTCAGCCATACATTCTTGAACAACGTTAAACATTTCATCAGTATGGATTAATGAAGGAGGTGTTAATTTAAGTCGTTCACTTTCCATTACTCTCACCTTCCCACTCTGAGCGAAGCATCGCTAATACAACGGTATCCCACCACTTATTTTTGAAGAATCGGTGCTCTTTAAAGCAAGCTTCTTGTCTCATCCCGAGTGACTTACACAATCTTATCGCCGCTAGATTCTCACCAATGGTTTCTGCATAAATTCGATGAACACCTAACTCTGAAAACCCAAAACCAGCCAGAGCTTTGGCCGCTTCTACGGGTAGCCCTTTCCCCTGAATTGCTCTCGAAAAAGCGCAGCCCATTGAAGCTTGCTGGTTATCTTCAAGGCGTAAACACACGGTTCCGATAAACTTCCCTGACTCTTTACTTTCCACAGCTAATTGATAGGACTGACGAGGATCTTCCTCAGCCTGTTCAACAAACAATTGGGTGAGTTGATAGTATTTACTAGGCTCACAATCAGTCTCATCATAGAAGCGCTGATATTTTGCGTCCTGTGACATAGCCACAAACGCGCTTTTATCTTCAAGCGTCATATCTCGAAGAACTAATCGGTTAGTTTCTAGTTTGAACATCAAAACTCCTTTTTATCTGTCTCCTAAACTGCATTACGTTACTGACAGTCAAGCCAGTAACGAGCTACTGGACCAGGAAAAACTTTACCAAAAACTATTTTTTCAAACTTACCGCCATTTGCCTCAATGACTTTTCGTGAAGCTATATTGTCTTCGTCTGCGGTAATCAAAGCTTGTTTAATACCCAGAGAGCTCGCTTTTGGAATAGCGAATTTGAGCATTGCCTTGCCGTAGCCAGAACCTCTCTTTGAGGGAGCAATATCGTAGCCAATGTGCCCCGCTTCAAGTGACAGAAACTCATTATCGATGCGATGACGAACACGAATGGCGCCGAGTATATCTCCTTCATCATTTACCAACCAATAATGATTACATGGCACATAACCATCGGGTAAGTTAACGCCTCTAGCCTCATCATTTAAGCATTCAATATAACGAGAAAAATCAAGAACACCGTCTTTGTAATAATCAGAGTTATCGATGTCTTGCTCCAAGAAGTCTTGGTAGTACACCTTAAAAGCGGACTCAAATTCTTTTGAGGGCGATACTAGTTTCATTGTTATCTATTCCTCTTAAGATAAAATTAAAGGATCTTTCTAATAAGCACGATGAATCTGATAGGTTCCAATCGGACTGCAGGTAAGTTTGAGCTCATCAAACCCATTTACGATCAAATCTGCTGATTTTAATTCTTCTCTGGTATGGCTGGTTAATAGAGCGATCGTGAAACATCCTGCCTTCTTGGCCGATAGTACGCCAGATGGTGAATCTTCAACTGCAACGCAATCTTCTGGTTTTGCGCCTAAAGCTTCTGCGGCTTTAAGGAAAGGATCCGGTGCTGGCTTACCTCGTACCACATCTTCGGCACAAATCATGACCTTTGGCAACGTAAAACCGGAGGCTTCCAAGCTTGTTGTTGCGACGGCTCTAGGTCCACTCGTTGCGATTGACCAGCAATCCGGGCCTATTTTTGATAAAAAATCATGAGAATTTGGTATAGCCTTGGCGCGCTTCATCTCTTGGGTCGCAATAGTTTTGACTTTATTGACCTCAGTGACATTGGAGAATTCCATGCCAATACAGCTCAGTGTCTCTTCGATTTTTCGCCCGTGGATATACTCACTCATGGTTTCAAAACGAACACCAACAGTCTTGCACCATTTTTTCCAAATATTGTCGATAACCACTTGGGTATCAACCAGTGTTGCATCGACATCAAAAATAAACTTCTTACATTCAACCATGAACTCTACAACCTATAAAAATACTCAATTTACTCAAGCTCATTAATGATGTCGCACGCACTAATAGATTTACGTAGCTTGATTCAAAAAATTAGTGCGCTCGAACGTGGTGTGATGAGTGTTTTTCAACTCAGCATTAGAGTCCACATTTAGAACTAAAAAATGCCAAGCTATAAGATTCAACCAATCTATTAACGACCACTACTCTCGACACTTTACTAAGCCATAAAGTTCCAGTAGTTGCCTACCATCACTAGGCATCCCTTCATAGGCACCAAACGCACTAGGGTAATAGATAGGCAATGCTAATAAGAGATAAGTGGTGAATAGAAAACCTACTGCCGCTTATATTGTGTTGGGCAATAACCTCTCGACACTTCAGAGCTACGAAGTTTTACATGTTTTGTCGCACGACCTGCGACGCGAGCGCGCCACAATTTGAAGCTACCCGGCTTCATATGGCTGCGCATAAAACGAATTACCTGTGATTCATTTAAACCAAATTGGTGTTCTATTGCCTCAAATGGCGTTCGGTCTTCCCACGCCATTTCAATAATTCTTGATTCATTCTCTTTAGATAATTTCATTGTCTACTCATCCTTTAAAATCTGAGTAGAAGTACGCTCACTCTCACTTTTTAGATCAGGGTGTTACCACTGAGTCGATAAGGAATCATCAAACAAAAAACAGATATTTGTCGCTACCTTCTCTCCAGCCACTCGCTACGCAGCACCCCATACTTCAACGAGTCATAATACTCGCCTTGGTAATATCGCACCTTTCTCAGCCTCGCCTCTTGCTGGAAACCTAGCTTCAAAGCGAGAGACATCATGCGCGGGTTACCTGACCAAGTCGTTAGCCCCACACGCTCAATTTGTTTGTTTTCGAATAAGTAAGTAATCCAGAGCGGAAGTGCTAATGCTGCGATCCCCTTCCCCCAATAATCAGAGTTATAAATGACTACGCCAGCTTCGAGCCAACGTGTCTCTTCACACTCCCAGTAGCAACTCACGGTTCCAACAGGTACACCGTCGACGACCACCAGCTGCAGGTCATCGCCCTCAAGCAGTCGTTTAAACGAATGCGCTTCAAAACTTTCTAATGACGGATGAGAATACGAAAAATAAGGGCCATTAAACTTAGTCCACTCATCGTTTGAGATAACCAAAGCATAAATGGTAGCCAATTCGCTCGGCATTGCTGGTCTTATCGTTATGTCCATTCACTTTCCTTATCCTGTTTTCAAACGCCATCGTACTATTTGATTATTCTCGGCATTAGCTCGACTAATTTTTGTTGGAGTCTATTAGCTTTAAATGAGTATTTGCGAACTCTCTAAGCACTCTCGCATTATTGTGATGCGCGTTATCTCCACATTGCTGTCCGTTCACTCTAATTTCAGGGCTAGAGTAGGCAGGAATAATATCACGCTCATAAGACATTACAGTGCCTCTCTCTGCACATGTAGCACCGAATGAATATGCGGGCGCTTTCGGGTACCTGTCAGCGATAAAATGTTCGATAGTCGCGTAATCTTTTAACACCTCTTTATAGTCATGGTTAGCACCGCTCAAATGACCAATTTCATGTTCCATTGTCGAGTCTGGGCAATTTATAGCCAAAAAGAAAAAACGAGAGACCTGAGATGCGATACCACAATATCGAGACTCGAAAGCAGAATGATAATTAGAAAACACAACACCTGTAAAAACAGGACGACCGTCCTCTGTGATTTCTTCAATTGGCTCTTTCATTGATAATTTGAGTAGCCTCTCTGCCGCACTCAAATCTTGAAACCAAAGGCTATCGATAGCAGGTGTATAAGTAATTTGGGTTACCTTTCTCCTCATAGGAATACATGAGTTTTTCAAAACTAGGTTGGAGTAACTTTCCCATGTGGCAACTTTACTAGCGATAAACGCCTTCGAGTATTCCAACAACATAGACTCGTCAATGTAAAGGTGAACCTCGGTGTTCAACACTTCACCTTCAACACAAGCAGGGAACTCAATAGTGTCGGCATTAGTGTAAAGGCTGAAGCCGAGAAAAATGACACCCAAGGCTACTCGCATTTGCTTCATATCGTTTTTAATAAGTCCTTCCTTTCCAAAAATAAAAAGCTCGCCAATGATGACGAGCCTTGTTTAGGGTTGAACCATGCTAACTGCGAGGTCGCACTTAGCTTACAACTTGTTCTCGCAAATTCACTTCGACACTTTTTAAGATCTTAAACTCTTCACGAGTACAACCTCGAGCTACAGATACCCAGTGATCACCAGTTTCGTCTGATCCTTTAAACTCTGCACGAAGCTCGTATTTTCGCCACGAAACAAAAGCCAAAATAAAGGTCAGAGCGAGCATAGGTAACCCAAACTGAGGTACGAACGCCCAAGTTGCTGCAGATAGCATCAAGGCCAATGAAATGACGTTGATTGCGTTTTCTTTGATGCCCAGTTGTCGAGTTTCTAGCTGTTTGATTTTACGTAAACTATAAACATCTTTCTTGACTCGAAGTTCATCAGAACTCACTAGAAAGTCAGATATTTTGTATGGTCTACGCAGCCTCAATAAATTCGCTAACCTATTGCATGTTGGGTTCTTATTCATCGCCTTTCTCCATGTTATTAAAGGTTAGTAAAAACTAATATAATCATGAAGTTATCGGTGAATGCTTATTTTATAAATCAAGAGAATGTAAAAAGCAAGAATATGAAATTAATAACACTTATAACAACACTGCTTTGGCATGCGAGATTTCAATAAAAAGGTTCATTAAAAACTCTACATATCATAAATCGATGTACTTTAGTTAAGCTGGATATAGACCAACAATGATTCCAATCACCGACCTAACATACTAAACGGCGAGTATGATTCCCCCTGTTTTGTAACCACTTATTTCAACGCGATTATTACAAAAAATTTCGTTCTCGATTAATGCTGAACTGTGGTCACATAACACTCTACTTATCATAACTAACGCAATCGCATTCCCACTTACCCATTGTATTTTTGAATATCAAAATCATTCAATTGAACACATCAATACAGCTTATCTATTAGGCAATTGATCTCATAGAAAAGAGGCTGTACGCTTAAAAAATACACACGGTTACCTAATATGGAGATAACGATGAACGAACTACTGACATGCGCAATGGAACAGAAACAACGGACAACGGTAACAAGTTTATTTGCAAGGAATGGATTTAAAATCGCGGCTACTGACTTTGATGATGTAACTTTCGAACGTGAAAGTGTGTTGGTTAACGTTCGATTTGATGCCTCTTCAAACGTTGAATCTATTTCGGTAGTGAACAATTAAGTACTGACTTTAACCTCTTATATGGTGAATACATCCCAATATCATTCACCATTTAAGAGATGAGCGTTGCACCCTCCCTACATTACATCGACTTTCTCCGCGCATCCCTCAATTGTTGATAACAAAAGTTACATTTATCAAACTACCTAACCAGTACGATAAGCATTACTTATTACAAATATTCAAAATGCTACTTAGCCAATGATTCAGTTCACAAATATTATGTTCTCACCAAAGGAAAGGCGCCGATGAGCAATCGAAAAATAAAGCTTATCAACCTATTAGGATGCTTTTAATAAGAGTAGAGAGTAAATTCACAATGAAAAAATCAGCTTTATTTGTCGCATTGGTCGCAGTATTACTTAGCGGTTGCAACAGTTCAGATAGTTCAGACACCACTGGAGGTACAGCACCTCACAACCCGGGTAATCCAATATTGCCGCCTGGTGGGGGCGATGGTTCAGGAGATGATCAAACCAATCCAGACGAAGACACTGGCTTAAATCCACCTCAAACTGACTTGATCGCCGAAGCAGCAAAACGCTGGGGAACGACTTACGATCAAATGTACAATGCATGCCAATTATGGACATGTAACCTTGCAGATCTTCAAGAGAGAATCACTTTTACGATTGAGCGTGAAACACTATTGCTGGAAGGTTCCAGTAAAATGACCTTCACTCTTTCTCATAACAACGCAGATTTATGGCCTACTTACGTGTTTTATAGCGATTTAATTGGAAATACCGATATCGAAATTGAGCACGTTTCATCGACTTTTCATCATGTAGACACAGAAAAAGTAATCAATGAAGGCTCAACGTTGCTAGGCTGGAAAACTGGATTTGATAGCTGGGCAACTCAAAGTCCACGCGATTGTGTTGAAGCGTACTGCGCTGAGTTCAAAACATCATGGTTAGAAACCGGCACCTACTCTAGTGCAATGGCGGTGTACCGTGAGAATGGAGAGGTGATCAAGACTCAACAAGGCTACCTTGCTCAAGATGAATTACGAGTGCTGTTCCCAATATTTAATCCAACATTTCCAGAGCAATATTAATTCGCCATAATACTGTGTAAACGATAAAACGGAGGGGCCAACTATAACTTAGCCTCTTCACTTTCATCTAACTCTAAACAGTTTCAACTCCACCAATAATTAGCATTTCTATGAGCTTGTCTTATATTTATTAATACCTTTTGAACAATATTCGAAGTGATGCCTATGCGCCTAACTCGGTTAATTTATGTCAGTACGCTTTGTGAAAGCTGCGACTCGAAGGCTTTAGATGAAATTCTCAAGATATCACACGATCGCAATAAGCAGAGCCACTTAACTGGCCTTCTTAGTCACAACGATAAGTATTTCCTACAATGTATCGAAGGTTCACGAATTGCGGTTAACCATACCTACAATCATATTCTCAATGATAAGCGCCACAAAAACGTAATGATCTTGTATTTCAAGGAAATAGATTGTCGGCAATTTGGAGACTGGTCTATGGGTGATATTCCTCAGTCGAACCTAACCGAGCTGGTAAACTTACAGTTTTCAACATCCAACCAATTCAACCCATATGAGATGTCCGGTGAAAGTGCTTATCAAATGCTTCTAGAATTGAAGCAGAATTTACCTTCTGAGTAGATTAACGACCCTTTTATCAGAAGAAGACATATCAAAAAGCCCCAACACATGGGGCTTTTTCACGTCATTAGAAAGGCAACCTTTTAATCATCGCCAGGCCTCAGATCGCTTTCACTACGAAGAAACTCTTGCTCACTGCCAGTAAGTGTTTGCTGCTCAGCAGTAATATCCGACTCTTTAAACACGATAAAGGCACGGCGGTTGAGTGCATCAGCTTTCTCTGAACGTTCGTTTATCGCTGGTTGCAATTTACCAAACGACTTCATTTCCCAGATGAACTGCTTAGGATCGAGTTTGGTTTTAAGGTATTCAACCACCGTTTCTGCGCGGCGCTCTGCCAACTTCTCATTGTAAGAGACCGAACCAGCTTGGTCAGTGTGTCCAGCCACCATGATACTGCCTTGTAAGCCACTCAGCTGAGCCGTGAAATCATCCAACTGAGTTAAGTCTTCTGGCTTAAGCACTGACTTATCGAAATCGAAGTGAGGCGTCATTGCCATATAAACTTTGCGCTCTGGTTTTGGAGGCTCACAGAAAGGCATCTCTTCGTACTTCTGCGCTTCTTCAAACACGATAAATGCACGGCGATTTTCCGCTCGGTCCTTATCGGTTTTACCCAACAACAAAGGCTGAGTTTCCCCAAGATGTTTCACTTCCCAATCATACTTATTAGGGTCTAACTGCGTCTGAAGATAGTCAGCCACAGACTTAGCGCGTCGCTGTGAAAGACGTTCGTTGTATTCCAGAGAACCTTTGTAATCAGTATGACCGACAATCGTGATGCGCCCTTTGAGGCCTCTGATCTCTTTAACAAAGGTATCTAGGTTGATCTTGTCGAGGTCGCGTAGCTTGTACTTATCAAAAGCAAAATGCTCTGCGATAGCGATATGCACCTCACGCTCTGGCGCCAAACACTCGCTGATTAAAAACTTAGACACGTCTATGCCTGCGAATTTGTCTCGGTTCTCCTGACTCACATAAGTGTCGGTTGCACAGCCGGAAAGCAACAAAGTACTCATCACTGCGCTTATTAGGAAAATAATGGTTTTCATCTTACTCTTAACTGTCACTTCGAATTCTCAACTCTTAACTTTCAACCCACTTTTGGGCAGGCTTAGATCTTACCGACTAAGTTAATGAACACACCTGATGCGTCATAATCATCATCATTGGTTAGATCGCTATCAAACGCAGAGAAGTTATAACCAATCCCCATTTTGAAGTTCTCGCCAATGTGCTTGTTCACCGAAACTAACGCACCGTGTTCTAACTCATCGTTAAGTGTGTCTGTTTTCCAGTGGTATTCACCCGTCACATCCCACTCTTTCATCACTCGGTAAGAAGCGCTTAATCCGTATAGGTCGATATCGCTTTTAACCAACTCATTCGAACCAGAGGCTCGTTCAAAAGCTTGCTGTTTGTCTTTATGGGCGTACTTAGTACCGATGTCCCAGTGTTGATCGATCGAATAGATCGCTTCAACTTCAATGATCTGGCTGGTTTCGTCTTGATAATCCACATCGCGATCCAGTTGATCGAAATCTGCAATGTAGGTGTAGCGGCTCAGTAAGTTGAGTCGATCGTTGTAGATTGGACGATACGCTAGTCCACCCGTCGCTTCAGTAAATTGCGCCATGGTTTCGCCCGTGGTTTCACTCTCTGTAATTGAGTAGTTGAACTTGCCAAACAATGTGTACTCTTCCGTTAGGTGGTGCGTGTAACGGTTGGTCGTCACGATTTGTTGCAGCTCACGCTGTGCTATCTCTGGGTCATCTTCACTCTTATCCACTCGGTATTCGAATTTATGGCTTAGGGTGATATCATCTAGGTCAATTGAAGCATTGAAGCTAATAGATTCACGCTCCGTGGTGATGTTCTGGTCGTCTTCAATTTCACCGAGTTGATAACCGATGCCCATCTCAACATCTTCCGTCACGTCGTAACCAAAGCCATACGAATCTATACGACCGTGACCATCATTTTCATCAACGAACTGGTTCTCTTGGTAGAAATCGACACTGCTGGTGAGGTCTGCACGCTGACCGACAATCACGTTGTTTTGGCCTTCATAGTTGTCATCAACATAAGTTACGTAGGTGGAATGATCATCCGATACATCGTAACTCACCGTCGCTTCAGCAACTTGCCCACGATCACCATCGGTATATTCACCACCTAAAGACAAATCTTCCAAAACTTGGAATTCAGCACCGATCGAGGCGCTATCGTTTTCGTCGTAGTCATCCGACTGATCGACAGTCTTTTGCCCTTTAACGTAAACGCTATTGTCGCTGTCCCACATGTATTCCAAACGTACACCCGCTAAGGTCGCATCGCTGTGCTCGTCGTTTTGGTTAAGCTCTTCAGTTTGTTGCCCTGCCGCCGAAACCTTGATGTGCTGGGTGATTTTAACTTGAGTCTCTACCTCAATAGTCTCGGTGTCTGTTTCTAGATTGCCGTCAACATCGCGCTCTTCGTTGGTCGAGAAACGAGACAGAACCGCCAAACGATCGGTCGCTTGCAAACGAAGCTCAGCACCATAGGCTTCTTGTTCTAAGTCGTCGCTGCTGCTCGCGTAGCTATATCCCGCGTCTTTGTCTCGATACCAAAGCTTCAGGTCATTACCAACGGCACCAAAGATGGTTGGAGCAAGATCATAAAGGCTGGTGACAGCTGTGATTTGGACACTGTCACCTTTACGGTCTTCCAATGTATCGCCAATTGGCGTAAAGGTTAAACCACCATCAGTAGAGACGAAATTCGACTCGGTTTGAGTCCCTTCACTGTGGGCAAACTCGGCTTTAATGTAGGTGCCTTCCGTCGCACGCAACGTTAAGTCAGTGCCGTAAGACTCGTAGTCTTGATTGTCTTTTTCTTGAGTCGCATACGTCACACCCACACCAACGTAATCGTTGACCCAACCTTTGGCACGACCACCATAGGACATTGCGTCTAACGAGTCTGAACCTTGAGGAACATACTCATAATCGACAACCAGGAAGTTTTCGTAATCGTCACCGTTTTCAATCACGCTGCCGAAACTGTCAGACAAAATATTGTCGAGTGGCTTGGTCAGAATGATTCGACCTTGGTACGGGTCGAAGTCATAGTCGACACCCGGCTCAAGAGGGATTTCGTTTTGTACTAGGCCAGATTCATCTTTTACTTTTACGTAAACCTTGTCACTTCCCGGTACCGCTTCACCGTGACGAAGGAAATACAGAGAACCGCCCGTACCTAAGAACTCATCGTGCGCATACAAGGAGTCAGCTTCTGCCGTAAAACCAACCACGTTCAAGCGATCTTCACCATATTGTGTGGTATCGCGAGTACGGTAATCGGCCTTGAAACCATAGAGGCTACGGTTGTAATCGTTGTTCTCAGTACCGGTTAACCCTGTGTTGTAGTTACCCCATAAATACTGTGATTTATCGTATTCCACATTGAGGTAGACTTTACCCTTGGTGTTAACTACTTTTTCGATGTTTGAGCTGTCACCATAGTTGCCGTAATACAGCTCATCGTCGTCTTCGAGAATATCGAACACATCCGAATCGTCTGATGCGAATGGATGTTTGAACATGTCTTTTATCTCACTTTCTCGAGTATCGAAGTGAGTGGTCACGCGAAGCTTGTCACCAAATTTACCCTGACCAAAGTACGCCAAACGCCCTTGGTTATAGAGGTCATCTTGATATTGGTCATCGACGCTCAGCGCACTGTTATTACCGGAAACATTGTTCTTACCAACATAAAGATCAGCCAAACCCGTTTGTGCGTAGTACGTATCTGGAATACGAACGTACAACTTGTAGCGGCGTTCATCACCGTTATCAAACACAACCTTGGTTGGAAAAATGTAGGAGTCTGTCGGTAGATACTGTTCTGCGTATAGGTTGCCGTCTTCAACGTCAAATTCGTCTTCACCGATGATGACTTTATCAACGCCTTTTAAACCGGTACCAATGAACTTGGCTAAGCCGGCATTGGTCGGGATGTTGTGACGCATCAACTTAGCTTGGCCGTAACTTTTGTCTTTGCTCTCTTCATCGTCGTTATCGTTGCGATCGATATCCACTTCAGAGTCAGGCTTCACCAAATCCGTCACACCAACGGTGGTCACGTCCATGTTGCCATCTTTGTCCCACGCTTTTAGACGGAACATCAGCTGCTCACCCACCTCAAACTGGTAGTCGACATCGGTTTGACCATCCCAGTTAATATCAGAATCGTTTGCTAGCTTTTCGCCACCAAGTACAGCGATGGGTTCAGACAGCCCAAAATCGCCGACACGGTACACTTCTAGCTGATACTTCTTGATGTAATAACCATAGTTGGTGGTGATGGTGAAACCTACGCTATCGCGCAGTGTACCTTGTTCGACTTCCAGCTCGTCACTGACACTGACATCTAGAACAGGGTCAAAGCGAGTGATGTCACGGCTTGCCCAAATAGCACCTTGCTCTAGGTAAATACGCGAACTGTCTTGGTCTTGGTTCGGCTTAGTGATTTCAATGCCAGTCGTCTCAGAACCGAGTTTTTCAAGCTTACCAGTGTCTTTCGCTACCGCCATCACAGGAATGGCCGTTAACACACACGTCGCTAAACGAGACTTACTAAATACTTTCATACAATTTCCAGATACGGTTCCAATGGCTTACTGCTGTTCACTTTCTTGATCTTTGCGATGAACGCTAAAGTTGAACTTGGTGAGCTTATTCGGGGTAATTCGCAACACTTTCGGGTTTTCGCTCACCACTTCCATGGAGGTGGATAGCGAGTCAGTGTCCAACTTCACGAGGAAGTTCTTACCTTTCTTATTGAGTACCCATTGGTCGGGCACGTGGTAACGACCGTACTGATCTGTGTAAATAACGATTCCCTCAACCGTCATCAACTTAACGCCCGGAATACCATCTTCGTAGATACCTTTGTTCTCGATAACAATTTCCCACAGGTAATCCTCGCCATCGCGATATAGGTTTCTGGTTACATTGAGGTTTTCAGCGCTCAGTCCCTTTTTCTTGTCCGATTCATGCTTAAACTGAATCTGACCTTGTGCGTCGAACTCGATGCGAGAGCCCGCATCGGTCGTGACGTAGAAATCAAAGCTTTGCTGCGTGCGAGTTTTAAATTGAATAACCACTTTGCTGGTTTCTGGCAGTGTTCGGTTCACTGAATGTCCCCAAAGATCGCCAAGATTCAAACCTTTCTCTAGAACAGAGGTCGCAGAGCCAACCAATTCTTGGTCTTTGACGACAACCTCCTTAGCATCACGGACGACAATTGTAGATCCCGCAATATAGCCTTGAGTAGGCAGATTAGCTGTTAACTCAACATTAAATGCCGTTGCATCAGCTTGGAACCCATCTTTGTTGTGATCTTCAAAGACTTTGCCGATGATCGATGAGGTATCGAACACCTTGTCCGGTTCTACGGTCACTTTGGCGGTGTCTTCATTAGAAACCGCTGAGCCATCCACTTTCGCGACTGCGGTGTTGATGTAGTCACCAAAGGTCGCACCTACCGATACTCGCAATAAGTAACGAATACGCAGTTTCTCGCCCGGGTCAAAGTTCAACGAAGTGAACATCAGCTTGCCAGTATCTGATGGCTCTTGAGAAAGAACCTGATCATCTTCCGTACCAAACTCACCATCAATACCGCTCAACACGATTTCTGACGTGTCCACGATGTATTTCAAGCCACCTGGGTAACGGTCTTCTACCGTCACGTTCTTAAAGTAAGATTCATTGTTGTTTTCAACGATGATCTCGTACTCAACCGCATCACCGACTTGCGCGGTATCTTGCAGCGCCGACTTGGTCAGCTCCAATTCCCCAGAGTTGTCAGGAATCTTCTTGATGTGAGTGGTTACGCTGTCGCTAGTTTCAGTACCGTCAGATTCAGTCGCCGTAAAGGTATTGGTGATGTCGTCATCTAAACCTTTACCTAATGTACCCACCACTTCGAACGCATAGGCATTTCGCTTTTGGGATTTTAGGTTAACGGTGGTATCTAGATCTTTACTCGACGGGAAGCTATGACGCTGAATCACCGCGCCTGTGTCATCGACTTCAACACCTTCAATCGTCCAGTCAGTAAACACTTTGTTGCCAACGCTATTTTGCAGTTCGCTGATCTCATCAGTGAGTCGCACGTTCGCTGCATTACCTAAACCATTGTTGGTCACAGCTAGGTAATAAGTGACACTGTCGTCGTCTTCGGTGTATTCAGGTTTGTCTGAACGCTTTTCGACAATCAGATCTGCGCCCACTGGAGGTAGATCCAGAGCTGATACTTGGTCTGCTACTGCCTGCATCGAGGTTTCTGATGCCAACATACCTTTAGATCGAGCACGCATCGTCGGGCTACCCGTTAGATCAAGGTAGTAGCCGAGTACATCGATGTTGGTCAACATGTCTTCGTTGACGGTCAATGTGAAGGTGTAGTCAATCTTGCCACCCGGCGCGATGTCGACCAAGGTGAAGAGGTCTTTATCGTTATCAAACGTACCCGGCTGCGTTTCAGCCCCTTCCGATGATGCTGTTAGGGTCCAATCATCAAAAGCATTGCTGCGGGAGCCATCTATGTAATCACCCATTGACTCAGAGAACTGGGTGTAAAGCGCCACATCTTTAGCGATACCACGGCCAATGTTTTGTACCACTAAGTGATACTCAACTTGGTCGCCCGGCACGTAATAAGGTGCGTCTGTATAGAGCTCAGCTTGAACAACCGCCGCGACAGTGTTAACCGGAGGACTAACCACATCGCCACCGTCAACTTGCGCTGTATTGACGATACGTCCAGTCGCAGTATCGACCACGGTGCCTTTTGAGCGGAATACAACCGTACCGTGCGGTGCAATATCCACACTGTATTCAATCGGGCTAATTTGCTCTGTCGTCGTGCCTAGCGTGGTTGAGTCAACAATCAAAGAAGTGGTTCCGGCAACAAAGGCAGGGCCAGTGGTGCCATCGTAATAGCTCACCTCTATCGTGCTCATATCATCGACAACACTTAGGTCACTAATGTAGTTGTTTGAGGTGTTCTCAATAGTAATCAAGAACTCCAGCTCACCACCCGGCTCATACTCGGTTTGTACGTTGGTTTTCGTCGCAACAAACTCAGAGTCTTTCGGTGTCATGACTACCGTTGAGTCTTGTGGTACGCCGTTGTAAGTGATGGTTGCCGTGTTACTGATATCGCCAATCGCCGTAGTACGAATCAACGCCTTAACATGGAATGTCACGGTACTTTGTGGCGCAACATCCATATTGACGTCGATGTCTTCACTCAATTCAAACGTCTTCGGCGTCACTACAGTGCGGTCATCTGAAGCTTCAAAACTCACTTCCCACATCAGGAATGCCGACTCTTGTTTATCCGCGGTCGTGTCGACTTGAATGTCACTGATGATGTCTTGAAGTTGAACACCAGATGCAAAAGCATCAGAGCTGTTGGTTACGGTGATGTCGTAGTTAATCAGCTTGGTTACTTCATACGATGGCGTATCAACCGTCTTCTTGACCGAAACCATCGCCAAAACTGGTGTACTGGTAGCACTGTCATCAAATGTTGTGCCGTCAAAGATCGCTGATGCGATATTAGTAATATCGCCTGTCGCCAACGGATTAGTCGTCACTTGAATAGTGAAAACAATGCTGTCTTGAGGCGCAATATCGAGCGTCTCATTAAGGTCTTCACCACTGGTTGCATCCGGTACTGGGGTCTCACCCGTTGTCGATACCGCAGATATTTGGATTGAAGCAGGGTCAAAGGCTTGCTTCGTCTCACCACCAGCAATCGTGGTTTCAACCGATTTCAACGCATCTTCAATCACAACATCTTCAGCCCAACCTAAACCGTTATTTTTAACGGTCACGGTGTATTGAAGTGTTTCTCCCGGAAGGTACTCCGCTTTATCAACGTCTTTTGTGATCTCAACTTGTGCGTCTTCTGGAATGTAGGTCGCGTCTGCGGTGTATTCACCATCATCGCCAACCACTTTAACAACGTTAGTGATCTCGCCTTTGGCTTTGTCATTCACGGTATTTGTGACAACAAACGAATAGCTGGCACCGGGATGAATGCTGTAAGTGGCGCGGTAACCTTGAGCAGTGTTAGACACATCTTTACGAGCATTCAATGCTGGGTCACCACTACCATCAATCTGTTCATCGCTGATGATCCAGTTGCCGGTAAGGGCTTGTTCTTGATCTGGGCTGTTCGCCACTTCGGTCATGATGGTATCGATACGATCCGTCAGGACTTGATCCACAAGGTAACCTTCACCCGTGTTAGCCACGGTGATCTTGTAGGAGATAGGTTGGCCCGGTTGGTACTTAGCATCAGGCTCAGCAATCGGGGTAGCTTCTTTGGTTAGCACCAACTGTCCCGGCTGAGGCGTAATGTAGCCCTCTCTTAAGCGAGCTATTTTCGAATCGTCCAAGCCATGTCGCAGATATGCAGTATTGGTAAAGCGACCAATCGCATCATCACGAACCTTGCCTTCAACATGGATTCGAACAACCGTGTACTTATCACCGCCGCCAGTACCCGCATCATCACGCCCTGCCATCTTGACTGACTCAGCAGGCAAATCGATGTCTGGGCTGCTTTGCCCAACGAGCTTGTCTAACTCTGAGAAATCATTCGCGTCAGGATCCGATGGTGCTGAGTTGTATAAGACATCGTAATCAACGCTCCACTCAGTGAGTGCGGTTTGCATTGAACCATCGACAGTTTCGACTTCGAAGCCACTGATGATGTCGCGGATTGAGAACAGGCCAGAATCCACATCGTCATTGGTAATGTCGATGTAGTAATTCACCGTGCCACCCGGCACGTAAGTAGGTGTATCTGTCCACTTATCGATTAGGATATTAGAACGACCAGGGTCAAGTACGATGTCGTTGGTGTCATCACCGTTCACTTGTGCCGTATTGGTAATGGTACCTGTTGCCGATGTTGAAACTGTGCCTTTGACATCGAACACGATGCGTTCACCTGGGCGAAGATCGACAGTCGCATTCAATGGCACACTACCATTGTAGTTGCCTTGCACGTCATAAGTTCCAACCGGTTCAACCGCAATCGCTGTTGCCCAATCAGAGAAAGCATCATCGCCATCTTCGGTTTTGAGGGTATGGATAGCATCAATAACACGTACATCATTGGCGATACTATCGCCGGTGTTATCTAACGTAACTTGATATTCAACATCACCACGCGGTGCATAGGTACAGCTGCTGCCATCGTTTGAAGGCACTGAACAGCCAGCTGATTCACCATCGGTGTATACCAAGGTTTTGAAGTAGTCGAGTTCAGCCGCTTGTGGTGGAATCGTTTCTGATGTTGCTGACTGATTACCTGCCGTCACTCGGTTGGCTTCGATAGTCCCCAAAGCATCATCACGGATAACACCTGTTAAGTTGAACGTCAGCACTTCACCTGCGGCAATATCGGTTTCGATATTCAGGTTATTGTTTGGGTTATAGCTCGGAACATAAGTATCGACGTTAGCATCAATACCATTGCTGACTTCGTGAGTGATATCGCCCGAAACAAAGGCGGATTCCATTGTTCCACCAATAGCCTCAACTTGAATATCCTTTACCGTGTCTTTGATCTGAATATCATTTGCCCAACCGTTTTCTGGGTTAGTGACCACGAATTCATACTCGACTTCGTCACCCGGCAGATAGGTATCCCCATCATTGAACGGGTTGCCGTTAATCGACACCACGCGTTTTTCAACACTGATATTACTTCCTAGTGGCATTAGAGTCGCAGTACGAACCATACCGTCATAATTCGCTTTGTTTTGAATATCGCCCAACGCATCCTCACGAATCTCAGCATGGATGGTGAACGTTAGGCTTTCTTGAGGCGCGATAACAATGTCGTTATCAATATCAACGTTGTTACCAGAAACAAAGTCAACCGCGTCCGTGATCGAACCTACCGCTGCCGTTTTTTCTAGCTGCACTTCCCAACCAGATAAAAATGGTTGCCCGACAGGGTCAGCGCCAGACGTCGAAGCATCTTCTGCAATGCGAGTCTGAATTGCAGAAATGGTATCTTCAAGGCGAGAACCATACTCAATTCCGTTGCCCGTGTTCTTAATTTGAACTCGGTAATAAACTTCACTCTCACCCGCAGCTTGAGAGTACTTTGTCTTTGCCGAAGAGAAGCCTGCGTCATAGAACGCCTTTTTCGAGAATGTTATCTCTGGCTCTGACATCGACGTTGGGGGAGAAACAGCAATTAACTGGTTGCCATCATCTTCATCGATATACGCTCGGTTAGTGAAAGAACCTACTGCTTTGGGACTGATTTTGGCTTTGATGACATAACGTACAAACGGTGACGATACTGCACGGCCAAAGTTATCTGCCGATATATCAAAGTGCGTATCGATCGGTTGATTGTCTTTGATCGAGTTATCGACATCAGGGTCAGAGATCCCTGAACTGTCTTCAGACGTTTCAATAGTCCAGCTATCAAACGCCGGACCGCGAGTTCCGTCGTAGTATTGAGTCGTTATCTGGTCGATGTCATCACGAAGGCTGATATCATCAACGTGCGCAGTTGCGATATTTTCGATATAGATTTCATACTCGATGTAACCACCAGGCATGTAGCTCGTTGCACCCGGAATCTTGTTTCCATCAGCATCGTAGTAGTCCAGAATATTTTTTTCGTAATCAATTTGACGACCAGCTTGCGAGATATCATGAGAGATCGTATCTCCATCAACAGTCAGTACATTGATAATATCGCCATTGGCTTTATCGTTAATGGTTGCCACTACTTGGTACTCAAGCGTTGCTCCCATCGGAATATCGGCTTCTTCGTTTAGGTTGTTGTCTGTTGATGTATAAACCTTACCTGCACCCGCACCTGCATCGACATACTCAGAATCAGTGCCCGTTGCGATAGAGGTAATGGTCCATGTTGAATACGCAGGTCCAGTTGTACCGTCTACGAGATCGACGGTAATATCTTTGAGGTTATCGACAATTGGAATGTCGTGAGCATTGCCTTTACCGTCATTCTCAATCACCAAGTGATAGGTCACGGTTTGAGCTGGCTCGTACACCACTTCATCAGTCGTTTTATCAAAATCTAAATGGTAATCATCGGGAATCACGACGGTATCTCGGTAATGAATATCACCGACCGCATCCGGTCTTACGGTACCTGTTACTGTGTAAATCACATCTTCACCAGCATCGATATCAATCGAAGTCACAATGTCAGTGTCGTTCGCAACATCACCGTCTTTGGTACCATCGGTTGTACCCACGTTTGCAGGATCGCTCTTAGCAACTGCCACCGTAAACTTGTTGGTACCCACCGCATCGTCGAAGAATGGATTGCCTGATGTGCCATCTTGTAACTCAACAGAGATATCATTGATCAGTTCATTAACGTCAACGTTGTTGCGATAGCCGTGACCATCCTGAGAGTTGTATTTGATGGTGTAAGTCAGTTCATCGCCCGGAGAGTAGCGGTTGATGTTGGTTGTACGAACCACGGTACCGTTATTGTGAACTTGATGGTTTTCAGCCACGGCACGCTTAAAATATTCGCAATCTGTCATACACCCAGAGTCTCTACTATCGAGGAGTAAAGCTTCATTCCGAATAACATTTAGCCCATCCGCGTCAACCCCATTTGACACCGCATTATCTTTAACAAGGGCCTTAATCTTTATGGTTTTCAATTCACCGGGAGCAAGTGACAACGGAATCCTTACATCATGGGTAGATTGACTTCCATAGCCACTCCCAGTATCTATCAACCAATGCTCGAATGCAGACTGGTTTTCGACATCCTCAACATACGCATCTTTGTCATTGGCAAGTGTTGTGAAGACCTTCGTCAGTTCGTCTTTGAGCTCAACTTCAGCGAAGCTTTCTTCATCATTGTTCTTAACCAAAATGGTGTATTCAACGTATTCACCTGGTGTATAGCGGACTACATCCGTCGTCTTTGTAAGGGAAACATTGATATCAAAAAGGCTATCTGCGTTATTAATTTGCGCGGAAGAACTGTGCTCTCTGTCTGTAATAGGGTCATAGACATCTACACGGTTGGATACTTGATCATGTGGATAATCAGCATTAACAATACCACTCACCTCATAACGAACCCAACCTCCTGGAGTGATATCAACATCAGTATTGATGTCTGTATTATCAGTAATATCACCGTAGCGAGACCCCGGCTTATCGGTGTTAGTCGATCCGACAATCGTCCAGCTATCGAAGAACATGAGTGCTGAAATGCTGTCTTTTACCGTTGCGTCGTTCGCGTAACCAGCTCCGCGATTATAGATATCAATATCGAACGTAGCACGCTCTCCGACCACAAAGTCGGTATGTCGAGCAGTCTTAGCAACCACGAGGTTTGGCTCGCTAGGATAGGTGCGAACCGTATCTGATAGGTTGGTGCCTGGGCCTGTCACTGTTGCCGTGTTTATGAACGTACCCCATAGAATTTCACTGTCTACGTCGCGATCGAGTGTCCCAACAACGGTATAGGTGATAGTTGCACCTGGTGGAATTTGTGCCGTGGCATTCAGGTCAGTATTATCTGAGAATTCTCCAGGATCGGTGACCGCTTTGACCCAAGGAGAAGCCGCATCTCTGTCAGCCGTGATCGTCCAAGATTTAAACACAGGCTTGGTTTCACCCGGCTCATGCAGTAACTCAGCCTCTATCGTGCTGATTTCATCTTTAATATTGATGTTAGACGCAAAACCATTCCCTTCAGGGTTGGTAACGCTGATTGTATAAGTGACTTCCTTTGTCGTGTCGGTGTAAGCGCTTTGCTCGTTGTTGCCGTCGACACGCTTGTCCAAGACTAGATAGTAGTCTCTTGGGTATGAACCTCTGTCAGAATAAAGCACGCTATCTACCGTCACTTCATTTCGAATCTCATCATCGGCAATCGGGTTTACCACCGCTGCAATGCTATAGATGATTTTGTCGTGCGGGGCTAGCTTCGCCTTCACATCTAAGATGTTCTTATTACTCTGATTACCTGAAATTTCACCGCTAAAACCGGGATCACTGTTTATTGAGACTAAGTCATCAGAGCCATAAGATTTTGCCGTCACAACCCAGCTCAAGTACGCTTTAGTTGGCTCATCCGTGATTGATTTGGTCATGATTGATGCAATGTCATCATAAACAGGTACATCAATCGCGTAACCGTCACCGTTGTTTTCTACCGTGATTTCATAGTTGAGTGTGCCACCTGCAGAGTAGTAGCGAGAATCCACTTCCTTCTGTACTTTTAACTTGGAGTTTGGCATTTGCACGCCAGAACCCGCCTCACCCAGGTTATCTCCCAAACACAAACCTGCATCGGTACCATCATCAACAATTTGACCCACACTGGTATCTGCTACTTTGGCTGTCAGTTTGTAGTGAACAAAGCCCTCAGGAGCAAGATCGACTTTTAGGTTGATGTCCTTCGTAGTCCAAGCCCCATAATTAAATGACCCATAGTTAGAACCCTCACCGCTGCTTTCATCCACTTCCAACTTCCACTCGGAAAACGCAGAATCGGTAGTACCATCGGCTTGCTCTGTCACGATACAAGAGAATTTGTCGATCACTTCAACATCGTTCGCGAAAAATTCAGTGTCTTTGTTGGAGATAACAATGTCGTAGACCACTTCATTTTCACCCGATATCCCAGGTACATAAGTGGTATCTGTTGTGTTCTTGTTGCGGGTAATCTGGCTTGATGAAGAGTTTAGGACTTCTTGTGTATCTAGAGGGTTAGTCACCACATCAGCAGAATCAGCCGTGCCTTCGGCATTCACTACACGTGCGATAACTTTAGGAATTTCGCCAATTGAAACAGGGCTTACATCGACTTCAACCGAGTAAAGGATCTCTTCGCCAGGGTAAATAGAGACTACATCATCCAGTGAATGGTTGGATTCTACGCCGCTATCAGCCAGTTGAGAGGTACTGTTAGGCCCAATAGTAATAACTTTATTGGTCCAAGATTCGTAAGGATTCCCCTTGGTATCGTTAGCATTTTTATCGTTGCTGACATCGTTACCTAAGTCGGTCTCTAAAACGGCAAGTAGCTGCTGAACAGAATAGTGATACGCAATACCAGAGTTTTCTTGGTTGGTTACCGTAACCGTGTAAGAGAACTCATCATCAACAACATAGTTCTCTGTTTGGTTCAAGGTATGTTTAATAGTGACATTAGGTGCTGTGGGTGGCGTTGTGATTGTGTCACCCGTTACCAGCGCATCTCGTGTTGCTGCCGTTATGTCGTCGTTAACAATATCGCCGACTAGTTTGTCGGCAACGGTCGTTCGAATTGTGTAGGTGATAGATCCGCCAATATCTATCGACGCATCAGTGACTGACAAATCCCCCGAAGAGCTAAAAGTACCTGCGTCACTTTCGCCACCTTCAACCTTGGCAGAGTTCACATTGTTAGTGAAAGCCTGTTGAAGAACGCCATCGATGTCGAATGTCTTGATATCTGAAATAGCATCTTGAACATCAAGCCTTCGAATCACCATATCGCCAGTATTTGATACCTTAATCGAGTAGGTCAGTTCTTTATTCAGTTGGTAGTTTGTCTTATCTACCGACACCAGAATATCGTGTTCGTACAAACCTCGTTGAATAGATTCCGTATTTGATTCAGCAGATGAAAGAGGCCCAGCGCTCGCGCTTGCGACGTTATCAATCGTACCGGCTGCGTCACCAGAAACTTTGGCGGTCATGGTATAGGTCACCGAGCCACCCACAGTAATACGTACGTCAGTCGCCTCTAAACTACCAAAACGGTTGTAAGTACCCGGCGATGAAAGAAGCGTCGCCTCCGCTTGGATCGATGCTTGAGTAAAGGCGTTAACATCATTCCCTTCATCGTCTGTCGTTAAGATATTTAACAGATCATCTTTAACATCCAACCCTGCAATGGTTTTATCCGACTCATTCGTAAGAACAAGCGTATAAACGACCTTTTGCCCATTGTCATAAGACGCACTATCAACGGACAGATCCATTTTTAGCCCCGCTGTTTCAGCTTGGACGGAGAATGGAAACAATAAAATAGATAAGAAAAAGGCAAGGTTGTATCTGAACATTAACGCGTACTTCACAGTAGATTGACAAGTCTCCAGGCTAAATGCCATAGATTTGACGTCACTATTTTGGCATCTCGCCTTTTTAGGGACATGCGCAACATACAGTTCAATCAACCCGAACAATTAACATCCGTAAAAAACAAATTACTGAAGATGTTAAATATAGAGTCTGATGTCTAAATTAAAATCAAGACATTGAGTTAATTATCAGAAGGTTAATGTTTTAATGAGTGAGTTTTCACAGTTGTTACGTAACTTCAGAAAGGAACTTCAATTTACACAAACAAAGTTTGCAACCTACTTAAATCAGCTGGACGATGAGTTTAATGCGGTTGACGTCGTAACGATAAATCGTTGGGAAAACAGTAAGGTAAAGCCTAGTACATACAAAGCACTCAAGATCTTACAGTACCTTGGCGGAGATTTGTTTGAGACAATAAAGAGCTTCAAGTCCGAACAAAAAGATACACTAATCGAACCGTTTTTTAACGAATCCCATGGCTCATTTCAAAGTAGAATTTCAGCGCTATCAGGCCTGAATCAACAACAAGGCGAACGCAATTTTAAGTCACAGCCTTTAATGTCAGAGCCCTGTGACACTAGCGTTATCGACAGAATCAAACTACTTTCTAAGTTCACTAAAGTCGATATTTCGCCACTGGACCAAATTGATTTATATCTCTATTACTGTGAGAAAAAAGCACATGGCCACAAGCTCATCAATACAGATGGTGACATTGTGAGTCACAACGTAGGCTTTTTCTTTGAAGACCATCAATTTGAGACATTAAAAACTCAAGAGCTAGATCTAAGAATGGCCTGCTCTTTAAATTCAAGCAAAAGCATAAATTATTTTAATATAAGCTCACACTCAGAGACAAAAGATCATGTTATCGAGCATATAGTTTCAGATATAAAGTTACTTTCTCAGAACAAAAATATAAAAAAATACTCTGTTTTAGTCAAAGACCCCAATATGATGAGACTCTTGAAGAGTGTGGGGTTTGAAGTATTCAAATTTTCAGAACCTTATGCCAAAAAGTGTAATATTACATTCAAAAATAAATATTATAGCTACTGTATATTAACGATTGATAAAATAGACTATCTGACGAATCGGAACGTAATGTCACTAATCAAAGATGAATATTCTACCATGATGAAATTTCCGCAATTACTGCGCGAAGCGCGCAAGAAATTGAAGTTAACGCAAAAGGATTTTGCGGCATACATTAATCACTTAGATGATGAATTCAGCTCTGTAGATGTCGTAACGATAAATCGATGGGAAAATAGCAAAGTAAAGCCAAGTAATTACAAAGCCCTAAAGCTATTGGACTGCCTTGGTCTGGACTTGTATACAACGTTGAAATCCTTTGATTCAGAAGTTAACGAAGACAGTGCACTACTTGAAGACTTCCTTCGTGAGAGGTTCTTTTCGTTTCAAAGCCGAGTATCGTCTATCACTAAAGGGGAGATAGAAGAAGGCTGCGACTGTCAGATCATGCCATTGATGACAGATCAGAATGACAAAGCAGTAATAGATAGAATTAAGCTGATTTCGCAATATACAAAGGTGGATCCTTCAGCTCTTGATACTATCGACCTGTTTCTCTATTGCAGTGAAAAAAAGGCGCATGGCAGAAAAATGGTCGATGTTAATGGCGATATTGTTAGTCATAGCCTAGGTTTTTTCTTCAACGAAGAGGTATTCGAGCAATACCAAAATAAGCATCTACATATTAAGCAAGCCTGCTCTTTAGATTCTAATCAGGACTTAAATTATATAGTCGTTAGCGGTCACTCTGAGAAACGCGAACAATCTATTGCGAACCTGATTTCCGATATGAAGCTTCTTGCAAGAAATACTAAGATCAAGAAATTCTCTATGATGATCAAAAATCCAAATGCACTGGAGCTGATGAAAAACCTTGGGTTTGAAATCTATAAATTCTCAGAACCAACAAAAGAAAAATCGAACATTACCTTCAAGAAAAAAAACTACCGCTATTGCGTACTGACTATCGACAAGATTGAATTACTTAGCAATAAACATGTTATTGCTTTTATTAGTAAACATGGTTAAGCACCTGATTTTACTAACTATAGAAAGCTTATACTAAATTCTTCTTAAGCTTCTCTTCTAAGGCTTGAACACACAGTTGGATGGCAATCGGCGTGTTGGAAGTAAATGGGTTCAATGCATAAACCGTATTGGTGGGTAATTCAAAGCTTGGCAGCACGTCGACAACTTCATTGGATAACTGAGGAACACAGAAGTCTGGAATCACACCAATGCCAACACCCGATTTAATCAACGCAAGACAACTGTGAAATGAATTGGTAACGCAGCTAGCTTGTTGTTGATAGACAAAGCCTTCTTCAGTTAGAGAACTGAAATGGTGAGTCACCTGCTTCCCCTGCCAAGAGTTTGCAATGTAAGGAATCGATTCAAGCTCACGTTCACGCATGCTTGTGACGCCACACAACACATCTTTAAACTCACCTAACCGTTTCTGTTTTAGGTTACTGTCTCGTGAACTGCCAACTCGCACCGCAAGATCAATATCGTGCTCCATGAAATCTAAGTGTTGATCATCACTGATCAATTCCGGCTTTAATTTTGGATACTGTTTCATCAGATCGGCAATAACAGGCGCAACCAGCAAATCCATCAACGCATTAGGAGCCGTGATGCGAATCCGTCCCTGTGGCTCTTCCAACTCCGATTTCGCCATATCCCATGCCGATTCAGCGATCACGTTAATATCCTTACAACTTAGATAGAAGCGCTCTCCCATACTAGTCAAGGTTTGTCTTCGCGTTGTTCGTTTAAGAAGCGAAGCACCAAGCTCTTGTTCCAGAATTTTTAGGTGCTGACTGACGACAGATTTAGACAACTCTAACTTTTCAGCCGCAGCCGATACTGAGCCTTGCTCTACAATATGAGCGAAAATCGACATCTGCTTTAGCTTACTCATTTTATTGTTCTCTTTTTACAAACAGTATTTTCTATTATCTCTGTTTTTCAAATTAATTTCCAAGACTAAACTGAATCCAACTTATCGAGATACCTAATCAAAGAAACAGTGTTTGAAAGAAGACTGTTATGGAGAGAAAACAATGTTAAACAACCAAGTATTAGAAGCATGTAAGCAAGGCATTAACGCGTGGCAAAAAGCATTCAATAGCCAAGATGCTAAAGGTTGTGCCGACCAATACACAGAGGCTTGTGTGATGGAAGCTCGTCCATTCGGCACTTTTGAAGGCCGTGAAGCGATTCAAGCATTTTGGCAAAACATCATTGACCAAGGCTTCAAAGACGTTGATTACACAGATGTTAAGTGGGAAGAGCACCCAGAAGGTGGTTACATTCTTACCGCTAGCTGGACAATGAACAAAGCGTTTGGTGTCGTACACCGTGAACACTGGGCATTAGAAGCGGATGGCTGTGCTCGCCTAGTAAGCGATGACTTCGAAGTTCAAGGCGAACGCTAGAAGCTAGAAGCTAGAAGCTAGAAGCATAGAAACAGAAAAAAAAGCCAGCAATCCGAATGGACTGCTGGCTTTTTAATGTTCACTCTGTCGCCATTTCACTTGATTTGAAGGTGATTCAATGACTCTACACAATCATTCAAAATGTCTGGTAAGACAGAGCAAATACAAGTCAAAGTTACAGTGCTGCTTTCTTCGCTTCTGTAATCCAACCATCGAACGTGCTTTGGTTCGCTTTGATCCAACCGTTTACGTGCGCTTCGATATCCGCAGAGCTGTTCTTACCTTTACTCATCATCATGTTCTGAGCACTTACATCATTGATGTTAAGTTTGATGATCTCGAAAAGCTTCGCTGCTGATGGGTTATTCTTAGCAAACTCTTTGTTCGCAATAATGCGCATTGAGTTCATTTCGAAGCCGTAGTTTTTGCCGTTAGATAACGTCGTATCAACATCCGAACGCTCGCCAGGAAGTGAAGAGAATGGCACTTCTAGCCATACTACGTCTTCGTTAGGCACCAATACACCACTTACCCAGTACGGTGTCCACGTGTAGTAAAGGATTGATTCACCCTTTTGGTAACGTGAAATCGTGTCTGCGATGATAGCCGCATAGTTACCTTGGTTATGAGTTACTGTATCGTCCAGTTTGAATGCTGACAGTTGATGTTCAATTACCATCTCACAACCCCAACCTGGGTTACAGCCTGTTAGGTCGGCTTTGCCATCACCATCTGCATCAAACAGTTTTGCAATTTTTGGATCGGTTAACTGACCAATATTAGTGATGTTGTACTTTTCTGCCGTTTTCTTATCAATCAGGTAACCTTGCGCTGCACCACTTACATATTGGCCTTCGCGGTAGAACTTTTCATCGCCGCCCGCCATTGTGTATTTGTCTGCATGAAGCGGGAACCAACCTACCGTTAGGAACGTTGCGTCACCTTTTGCAATTGAGGTGTAGCCTACGTTGTAGTCCACTTCTTGCGTTGATTTCACGTCGTACCCAAGCTCTTCAAGAGCGCGGTTAACAATCAACGTTTGGAATGTTTCTTCTGCTACAGACGATTGAACAGGCTGAACAGGTACACCTTCACCCGGTAGGCTTGCTGCCCATACGTTAGTTGATACAGCCAGTGTAGAAACGATGCTCACTGCAAGTTTGCTCTTCCATGAATTATTCATTGGTGTTTTTCCTTAATTGAAGTTCTGATTTGTTACCGCGATTTAAAGCATTAAGTACTAGGGAAACAGGTCCCATGCGGTACCAGCGTAATTTTGTATTGCCCGCATTCACACCCAACACTTGGGTGATACGATCCAATAAGATGGCGAGAATAACGATGCCTAAACCACCGACTGCAGCCAGTCCCATATCTAAACGGCCGATACCTCTCAGTACCATTTGACCGAGACCACCTACCGCAATCATTGACGCGATAACCACCATCGACAGTGACAGCATCAGTGTTTGGTTTACGCCCGCCATGATGGTTGGCAGTGCTAGTGGCAATTGAATTCGATAAAGCATCTGCTTTTTGCTTGCGCCGAATGAGTGACCTGCTTCGATCAACTCTTCCGGTACTTGCTGAATACCTAAGATGGTTAAACGTACCACTGGCGGCAGTGCGAATATGATGGTTACAACAACACCCGGCACGTTACCGATACCAAACAACATGACGATTGGTACGAGATAAACAAAGGCAGGCGTGGTTTGCATGGCATCCAGAATTGGACGAACGAATTTAGCCGCCGTGTTGCTGCGGGCGAGCCATATCCCCATGGGTAAGCCAATCAACAGACAGAAAAAGACCGATGTCATCACCAACGAAAGCGTAGTCATGGCTTCAGACCAAGCGCCAATCAAGCCAATGAACGTCAAGGATACTGCGGTAGCAACACCAAGCTTCAAGTTTGAAAACTGCCATGCGACTAAAAACAAGATGATCAACATGAATGGTGCTGGCGTAGAAACCAGTGTTGTTTCAAATGAACTTAGGATGAAATCGATCGGCACACGTATCGCCTGAAACAGTGGGCGTCCATGTTCAACCAACCAATTAAGACCAGACTCAACCCAAGTATCGACTGGTAGTACAGCTTCAGCAAAAGGGTTCAGTGGGTCAAAAGGCGTAACCTCAACGGTTTCACTGCTTAGCCAATCCGCTGATGGTGCGGTCTCAGTTGTTTGGCCCCAAGGATCACTTGCCGGCTGAGTAGAGGGAGCTGCTTGCGACCATGGGTCATTATTTGTTTGTTCCGACGACATGATCTATCCCTTATCTAATGTTTGTAGCAGTCGTGACTTAGTCACAACGCCAAAGTAATTACCTTGCTCGTCCACAACAGGAACGGAATAAGGCACACCGCCAACAAGGCCAAGCACATCATTGATTGGTAAATCTGGATTCAGAGTTAAGCCATCACTTAGCTGAGCGCTAACCAATGATTTGTTCTCTTTGTGGGCTTTGCGAAGGGAGTCGATAGAAACAATGCCTGAGTAGTGACTGCTCTTCTCAACAACGATGCCATATTCACGGTCGTTATCCATCAAGATTTGCAGAGCCGAAGCTGGACCATCGTGCTCAGATTTCTTAAATACCGCTGCAGGTTTCTTGCGTGCGATGTCTTTAACCGTAAGGACACTTGCGACATTCACACCACGGAAGAAAGCTTCAACGTAGTCGTTCGCTGGGTTATTAAGAATATCGTCTGGAGTACCTACTTGAACCACTTCGCCATTTTGCATAATCGCGATTCGGTCACCGATACGCATCGCTTCATCCAAATCATGCGAGATGAAAACAATGGTACGCTTATCGTCATTTTGAAGTCGGATTAACTCGTCTTGCATTTCAGTACGGATCAGTGGATCGAGTGCAGAGAACGCTTCGTCCATTAACAGAATGTCCGGGTCACATGCTAAAGCACGAGCCAAACCAACACGCTGCTTCATACCACCAGACAGTTCATCTGGGTAAGACTCCGAATACACGCCAAGGCCTACTCGCTCTAAGGCAGCCAGTGCTGACTCTTTTCGTTTATCAACATCGACACCCGCAAGCTCAAGGCCAAACGCTGCGTTTTCGATCACAGTCATATGCGGCATCAATGCGAAATTTTGGAAAACCATGGAAATGTTGTTGCGGCGGACTTCGCGGAGTTCATCTTCTGAGATGTGGGCAATGTCTTTGCCTCGTAGAAGCACATTGCCTTTGGTAGGTTCAATCAAGCGGTTAAGAAGGCGTACTAGGGTTGATTTGCCAGATCCTGACAGTCCCATTATGACGAAAATCTCGCCTTCTTGAATACTAAGAGAAACATCGTTAACGCCGATCGTTAGCCCTGTTTCTTCGAAAACTTTATCTTTGTTCGCGCCTTCATTAATCATTGTAAAAGCACGATCGGTGTCTTCACCAAACACCTTGTACAGTCCCTTAACTTCCAGTATGGGATCCATATAATCTAATCCTTCCTTAGCTATTTTAACTTAAAAATGGTTATTTAAGCTCGAAAAACGATTAGTACTCTAAGTAAATAACCAGTGTAAATCAAGGGATCTCGTGCTGTAACCTACCCACAAAACCACCAATCCCCTAGAAAAATTAATGATTAAGAACAAAGCAACAAACACCCAACACACTGAAAAAAAAGATATTAAAGCAACAGGACCGCTTGCGACATTATGTGTTACTTACTGATAGATTATTGAATATTTATTTTACATTTGAGCAATTAATACGCGAAACAGACCAAGAACAGCATCAAATAGTTCGTGCACAAATAATTCGAATACAAACTATTTATTAAGATTTAATGACGTTTCAGAGTTGATCATCCACCCTGCTACAGGGATAAGATCCACACTCGGCATCGACATAAAATCCAAAGGTGAACTGGCTAAAGTCAGCGAGATAAAATCGATCTTTTTCAACCAAGAGTTTCAAAACATCACACCAACTGTGACACTTGCTACAAACTATTAAACGTCGATTACCCAAGCTAAAAGACAACTTGTAGAGTCCTCACTGCTGAGCCATTCTTTATAAAAGAAATTGACATTTCCCCGCGATGAATTAGAGAAAAAGACAAGGAATTCGAATGATAAAAATGCTGGTGTGTGACTTTGACGGGACGCTGGATGGAGGATCTTCTCATGGGGTGAATCAGTTATTTAACTACCTAACCGAGCAACCTGATATTCGTTTTATCATTGCGACAGGAAGAACTCTGCCGTCAATTCGTGTTGGGTTGGCGTCTGATAACTACCCGAAACCACACAGCATTATCAGTGATGTTGGCACTAGAATTCATCACGATCACTCCCAAAAACCCGATCATGTTTGGCACAATCAATTAGAAGCGTCGTGGAACAAATCCAAAGTAGAGACAGCACTCGCACCACTCGACTTTATGGGCGAACGCTTTGAAAATCATCAGGGTGATTACAAGATTACTTTTGAAGGGAAGCTGTCTGAACCTCAACATGAGTTGATTGAATCAAGCTTGGAGTTGCACGGGTTAGATGTACACCTCACCTACTCCCACGACTGGTATTTGGACATCACACCAAAGGGCGTCAATAAGGCTACTGCGATTCATCACCTGCTCAAGCAGCATGATTTGAGCGTAGAAGAAGTGTGTGTCGCGGGCGACTCTGCAAACGACACATCCATGCTGACGATAGAGGGTGTAAACTCGATATTGGTCGCTAACCATTACCCAGAAGTGGCGCACCTATCCGACAGAGACAATGTGTACACCAGCACAGCAACGCACGCTGAAGGTGTGTTAGAGGGGCTCAAATACTGGCAAAAGCGAGCGTCGAGCATCCGATAAACGCTAGTTAGCCATTAACAACAAATTCTAATCAAACAGGCTTCCGGTCCTACTTCCAACCTGGAAGCCAATTTTGATTATCTGTAAGCTCTCGCCAATTGATGTCTTCTTCTCGTTTGGTCATTACCGCCTCTATCATGCAGCGCACGACCTCCCCTTCATCAAATTCAACTTCTGTGACCATAAAGTGCTTTTCTTTCTTCACGGGGCTAACGGCTGTCCATTTGCTACGAAGTAATTTCTTTGGGTTGATCCGATTCATGGGCTTCTCTCTTGCTTTAACGTCGTTGATTATCATGAGTTGTCTACTCGACACAAAGTAATAGTCTTTCCATCGCAAAAAAGATCATAAAAAAGCCAGCGGTTAGGCTGGCTTCATTCGATTAGCTATTTCTCGTTAAAGATTAGCCATTTTTAGGTGGATCAAATGCCGTCAGTTCTAATACTGGGCCTGTGTATTTTTCAATTTTCACAAGCGCAGAGTTCGCTGCACAACCATTTGCCAAACGAGAGGTTGGAATATCCAACGTAAGTACGTTACAGCCACCGTTTTTACATAAGCCTGTATCTTTATCTAAATCAGGCCAACCGCCTTCATGGATACATACAGCGCCTTGTTTGATGCCATCAGTCACTAATGCACCAACCAGTACTTGTCCACGAGCGTTGTATGCACGAACCAAGTCACCGGTTTTGATGCCACGTGCTTTCGCGTCTTCTACGTTAATAGAGATAGGCTCACGGTTACCAATCGCATACTCTTCGCGGATCTTCGCGTAGTTGAACTGACTGTGTAGACGGTGCGCGGCGTGCGCTGTCATCAGTTGCAGTTCATCACTTTTCGCTTTACCGAAGAACTCAGTAGGCTCAATCCATGTTGGGTGAGCAGGGCAATCAGCAAGCTTGTAGCCTTCAATGGTTTTAGAGAAGATCTCAATTTTACCACTTGGCGTACCTAGCGGGTTCATCACTGGATTCTTACGGAAGTCAGCATGACGAACAAACTGTGCCGCCTTCTTGTTGTACTTCATTTCAATAAGCTGGTTATCATCCCAGAACTTACCAAATTTAGGCATACGAACACGTGCAGATTTACCTGCTTTTTGTGCCGCATCGTAGAAGCCTTTCAACCATGCCATTTCGTCTTTGCCTTCAGTGAAGACATCACGGCCACCCGCTTTGATCATCTCAGACATGTCTGCAAATACATCGAAGTCATTACGCGCTTCACCTTGAGGTTCAACCGCTTTCTTCATTGGCACTAAGTGTTGATTACTGTAGTCACCCGTCATCGTCATATCATTACGTTCAAATGACGTAGTAATTGGCAACACAATATCGGCGTGCTTGGCAGCGGCTGTCCAGTAGATCTCAGAAATAACCACTAGCTCAGGTTTTTGCCACGCTTTGATCAAACGGTTGGTGTCTTGATGATGAGTGAAGTTACCACCGCCCGCCCACCAGATCATTTTCAGATCTGGGAATGTCAGTTCATGGCCGTTATGCATGTATTTTTTGCCTGGATTTTCCAATGCTTCCGTAATACGAGCAACAGGGAAGCTGTTCACCGCGCCTGAAACTGCCCAGTCATTACCAGCAGAAGAACCGCCGCCGATTGAAGCTGAAATTGCAGGTAATACACCAGCATCGCGTGTTGGGTTACCACCATTAGAATAGTGATAAGACAGACCGAAGCCACCGCCTGGCAGACCAATCTGACCAAGCATTGCTGCTAGAGTCACTACCATCCAGTGACGTTGCTCACCATATTGTTGACGCTGAATGCCCCAACCCGCCATAAGCATAGTGCGGTTCTGGCTAAAAATGTCTGCTAGAAGCTCAAGTTGTTTCGCAGGAACGCCTGTGATCTCTTCAGCCCATGCTGGCGTCTTTTCAATACCGTCCTCTTTACCCATTAGGTACGCTTCAAACTTATCGTAACCACTGGTGTACTTATTTAGGAACTCTACGTCATGCTTACCCTTCTTAACTAAAGAGTGTGCGATACCCATCATCATTGCGACATCGGTCATTGGGCGCGGTGCAATCCACTGAACTGCGTCACCAAAGAAATCGATCGTTTCAGAGCGCATTGGGTCGATAGCGATGATTGTCTTGCCAGACTTCTTAAGTTTATGAAAGAACTCTAGGCCTGAACAGTCGGTTGAACTCCATGCAATCTTAAGCGTGTTCATTGGGTTCATACCCCACAGCACAACAACGTCTGAGCTCTCTAGTACCACAGGGTGAGTGGTTTGTTGTTCATAAACTTCGATCGATCCCATTACGTGCGGCATGATCACTTGAGCAGCACCAGTTGAGTAGTCACCTAAGTGACCTGAGTAACCACCAGCCAAGCTCATGTAACGTTGTAGTAACGTTTGTGCTTTGTGCAATACACCACTTGAACGCCAACCGTAAGAACCCGCGAATACAGATTCAGGGCCATTCTCTTTACGAATACGCATGTGTTGTTCGTGGATCAGCTTATAGGCTTCATCCCAAGACACTCGAACGTATTCATCTCCGCCACGAGTTCCTGTTGGATAGGATGGGTTATCTAGGAAGCCTTTACGTACCATCGGGTATTTGATACGAGCTTTGGTATGGACCTGATCAGGACCTGTCGTTTGTAAACTATTTGGCACTGTTTGTGCCAGTGCATTAGTAGTCGACACTAACTTGCCATCTTTTACTTCACACAGCATAGGTCCCATACGACCCGCTGTTAGTACACCTTTACCACGCTTGTTTGCAGCCGACGCTGTCATTGGCGTTAGCGACGTAAATGCCAGCGCACCAGCAGCCATGCTTGTTCCTTTGAGGAATCCGCGACGAGTAATATCTGCCATAATTATTTCCCTTTTGTTTCTTAGTGGCCAGCCACATCTTTTGCGTGGTTCTGGAAGTATTTAGTAAGAAGTTCTAAATCTTGGTCTGAAATGTCAGTTCTTTCGCCCATGCCTTTTGCAACGGGGCCCCAAGCATTAACGGTGAAGTGGTTCGCGCCAATTTTTGCGTGGCATGTCGAGCAGTAAACGTTGTCGAGTTCTTCAGCGTAATCCCAGATTGGCTCGAGTGAATCCAGTACAGGAACATCAACGTTCGCGGTTAGCACCGCCGTTCGCCATTCATTGCCGTACGCATCCGTTTTAAAATCACCAACTTCAAGGCTCTGTTGCCCTTGGTCTGTCAGCATCGCAACGATTGAGCGTTGACCTTCGCCGTAGTAAAGCACCTGTTCTGCACCCTTCATTTGGTAAGCATGCAACTCGATTTTGCGCTCAGTACCTTCAACACTTTTCACATCTAGGCGTGCCGTTGGATTGATAGTGCCAAGGTCGCCAATACTGATAGTTTGAGCTGAGTACACTACGTTAGCATTTGGGTCTGTTTTCTCAGTGAATGCCATCAAGTTGTCGAACGCTTCACTGTCCATCTCTGGCTCTGGTGCAAAGTGAGCAACACCTTTGTGGCAGTCGATACACGTCTGATTATTCTCTTGCCCGTACTCATGCATTTTCGCCGCATCTGCAGATTGCTCGTAGCTATCCATCGCATCGAAGGTATGGCAAGAGCGACAAGTAGCAGAATCACTTTCACGTAGTTGAGCCCAAACGGTTTCAGCCATCGCCATACGGTGTTCTTCGTACTTGTCTTCGGTATCAATTTTGCCAGTCACAAACTCATGATAAATGTCTTTGGTGGCACGAATTTTAGTGATTACGTAATCAACTGGGTCGGAGGGAATATGGCAGTCTGCACATTCAGCACGAATGCCTTTAGCATTACTGAAGTGGATTGAACCTTCATATTCTTCGTAAGGTATTTGCATAGTGTGGCAAGAAGTACAGAACTCAGTACTCGATGTGTAGTGCATAACAGCAGCAGTGCCGCCCAGCGTTAACCAGCCAATACCTATACCCACTGCGGCAATAAGAGCGATATATCGTTTTTTAATAGACATATTTAGAAATCATCTTCAACAATTAGTAACAATTGCGATCAGAATAATACTTTAGGGGTAGTCACTATTGATTCACGTCATAAATTGTCTTTATTGATAATAAAGAAAGCGAGCAATGAGACCTAAATACAAATCACTTATAACCATGACTGCGCAACCATTTTGTTTTATATTCACAAAACAAATAAGGCCATATTGATTTATAAAATCCACACAAAATAACCGTGTGCTTCCCCACGTAAAAACGTACTAAAATCAAAATAAGGACTAGCGAACACATCTATAATGCTTGCAAATTTACGGCACTAAATTAGAGATGAGCCAAACAGAATTCCAGCAAAAAATAGCGAGTTTCACCTCCATCGAACAAGCGCTTGATTACTTTGAGATTGGGTTTGATAGCAAGTTCATCGAGCAAAACAGAATCGAACTCGTTAAGCGATTTAATGGTTATCTGATTCTTGCGAAACCTGATGATTGGTTTTCTGGACGAAGAGCGCTAAAAAACGCTTATTGCAAGGTGCAACGTAGTAAGTTAGATCGCCACACACGTTCTGCCTGCCGCGGGTGTACCACTTGCCAGCGCCGATAGTTGGAAAGTGGGTTGTTGAAAAATAGACAACTAAAAATGAGATAGTTGAAATAACATCTCATTACGATTTAGTTAGTGGTTTGCTCGAAAAAAAGTGTGCTAGTCTTACGGCAACTCAACTACGAGATAAAAACTACAATGAAAATTTTCAGCAATTTCGAAAGCGGCAACATTCACGTCGTTTCAGCAGATTCACCACAAAACATTCAACTGACTATCCCAGCAGACAACCAGACTGAAATCTCTCAGTGGTTCCACTTCCGTTTAGAAAGCGATGCTCAACAAGCACACCACTTTGAAATCGGTCAACTGGCAACGTCTGCATACCCTGAAGGCTGGAAAGATTACGATGTGGTTGCATCGTACGACCGCGAAGAGTGGTTCCGTATTCCATCTCAGTTCGATGGTGACACGCTAAGCTTCGACATCATTCCTGAGCACGATTCAATGTACTTCGCGTACTTCGCACCGTACTCATATGATCGTCACCAAGATCTTCTGCACAGCGCGCAAACGCACCCAACTTGTAAGCTTGAAACTCTAGGTCACACACTAGACAACAACGACATCACTTTGCTAACCATCGGTGAGCCAAGTGAAGAGAAGAAAAATATTTGGGTTATAGGTCGCCAACACCCTGGCGAGACTATGGCTGAATGGTTGATCGAAGGCCTGCTACAACGTCTGCTTGATGAAACAGATACAGTAGGTCGTTCTCTGCTAGACAGCGTTGTTTTCCGCGTGGTTCCTAACATGAACCCAGATGGCAGCATCCGCGGTCACCTTCGTACTAATGCGATTGGCGTTAACCTGAACCGTGAATGGCAATCGCCTTCTATGGAACGTAGCCCAGAAGTATTCCTTGTTCGTGAGCGCATGCTAGAAACGGGCGTTGATCTGTGTCTAGACATTCACGGCGACGAAGCGATCCCATATAACTTTGTAGCAGGTAGCGAAGGCACGCCTTCATACAACGAGCGCATTGCTAAACTAGAAAATCACTTCAAGCAAGCACTACTGACTATAACGCCAGAGTTCCAAGATGAGTTTGGTTACGATAAAGACGAACCGGGCAAAGCGAATATGACGGTTGGCACAAACTGGATTGGTGAGCAGTTCAAGTGTTTAGCTTACACAGTCGAGATGCCATTTAAAGATCACATCAGCCACGCAGACGAACTTTACGGTTGGTCTCCAGAACGCAGCGTTGCATTTGGTCACGACATGTTAGCCGCAGTTTGGGCGACAGTAGACGAGCTATAAAACGAACTATAGGCAGACTAAACTCCTTAGTTTGTCCGTATCGTTAGTTTGCTTACATATATAGTAAAGCCCAGCACTTGAAAAAGTGCTGGGCTTTTTAATATCGGTTTGAATGAGTGAATCTAACTTTAAAAGCTTTCTATGCCACTCTGAGGCTAGCAAAAAATACTGGGTATCGCTGTCTGATGTGGCGTTGTTCAGACACCATATCTTTAAAGCTCGGGCCTTGTGATAACTGAACGATCACTTCGTCACCTTCTTGTCGCAATACAGCACCGCTAATATCAATACTGTTGTTGTCATGTAACCTTAAAGTGCCTGCCATTGAAAAGCCGCGGTAAACCGGAATAATATTACGCATCATCAGGCGTACGCCCTTTTCAGAAACTTCACTGACATGAAAAAGCTCATCCTTAATTCGCATCACCGGACGTGCCTTTTGAGGGTACTTTAAGCGGTAATATTTGCGTTTCTGGGTGAATGAATCTTCACGCATTAGTGACTCCCTGTCTCTGTTATTCGGTCAAGCAATAGACTTTGGCTTCAATTGGTCTCAAACAAACACATTCACCAAATTGATAGCTGATTATTATATCGACTTTATAACCTAATGCTTTAGGCATTTATGCAGAGAGACAAGGATTCCCTAAGATTCAGTGAAAAGTGAGATATGAGTCGTATCGGTTAACGCTTCTATCAAGCTCTAAACCTAAAGCTGAAACAACGCCAACTGAATGCTGAAGCCCACAAATAGAACCCCACACACGATGTTCATCATTTGCGAGGTACGCTTTTGAACCAACAAGCGCTTAAACGTATCCGCCATTAAGATCACAACCAAAAACCACATCGACACCACTATCGCTTGAATCCCACCAAGCATTAGGCTGTCTGACACAATCGTATCTTTTGACACAAATTGAGGGAATATAGAAAGATAAAATAGGACGATTTTAGGATTCAGTAGATTAGTAAGGAGCCCTTTGAAAAATTGGTTATAAAGCTTACTTCCCGATGCGCCTACCACTGAAAGTACGCCCTCTTGAGCGCGCAGCGCCGCACGAAAATGGTTATACCCAAGCCAGACAAGGTACAAAACCCCAGCCCACTTTAGCCCTTCAAAGGCCATGGGAGTGTTCGACAATAACAGGCTTATGCCGTTGGCCGAGATAAAGGCGTGAAAAAAGAAACCACATGACACGCCCAACACGTTCACAAATGCGAACAGCTTCCTTTGAGTTAATGCTGTGCTTAATACCAACAGCGCATTAGGGCCCGGAATAATGGCAATAAAAAACACGATAATAATAAACAGCCAGATACTGTCCAAACTCATTTCGATCTCATTTCATGAACATTTTTAGGGCGAACATTGTACGTCCATTCAGTGCCATTACAATATGATAAACGTTTAATTATCACGTCTGGCTAACATACATAATTCGCACGTATAATGAATACGTTTATCGTGTAACGTACAAAACTGATTCTCTAACATTTACAGCCCTGTTAGACTCCACCTCCCTTTTGATACTTGGTTCATTTATGTCATTTGCTAGCCTAACCCTTAACGCAAAAACCGTCGCGGCGATCCCATCTCAATTCAATAAGCCGACAGAGATACAGCAAGCGGTAATTCCTACAATTATTGCGGAGAAAGATGTGCTTGCATTAGCTCAAACAGGCAGCGGTAAAACATTGGCATTCGGCTTACCTTTGCTAAATAACATCAATCAAGATGTAAATGAACTCCAAGCTCTGATCATTGTTCCAACACGCGAGCTTGCGTCTCAAGTCGCTGAGTCTTTAGAACCGATCGCAACAGCGCTCGATATCAAATTGGTAACGCTAACGGGTGGTGTGAACGCGGATGACCAACAACAGCAATTACTAACGAAACCACAGCTTACCATTGCTACACCGGGGCGCTTGCTTGGTGTCATCAAGAGTGGCGAATTAGAGTTAACTCAATGTGTGTCATTGGTTCTTGATGAGGCTGATCGCCTGATCGACATGGGTTTTTGGTCAGATATTCAAGCGATTACCGCTGCACTGCCAGCGAAACGACAATCACTACTATTCTCAGCAACACTTCCGTCGGAATTAGTAGGTCAAGCTGAAGAGCTTCTTTCAAATCCAGTTAAAGTCACGACACACCAAGAAAACAGCGTGGTCGCGACTATTGAAGAAACTCTGTACTTAGTGAACAAAGGCAGTAAAGCTCAAGCTCTGATTGCCCTACTTAATCAAAACCAATGGCCACAGGTGTTGGTTTTTATTGGTGCGAAGGACAATGCTGACGCATTAACTAAGCGATTGAGTAAAGCCAAGATCAGTGTGAGTGCGTTACATGGAAATAAGAGCCAAGAAGAACGAGAGCAAACATTAGAAAGCTTCAAAAATGGCGAAACTCGCGTACTTATCGCAACCGATGTGATGGCTCGTGGTATCCATATTGATCAGCTACCTGTCGTGATCAACTTTGAGTTACCACCTCACTCAGCAACTTATGTACATCGCGTAGGAAGAACGGCGAGAGCAGGAAGCGCAGGCTGTGCTATCTCACTGGTTAGCCATAGTGAAAGCGAACACCTCAATGCGATTCGAACTCTGACCAATAAGCCGCTAGCGCTGCAACCATTAGAAGGTTTTCCTGTTACAGACAAACCTGCATCTGAAGCGACAGCTCGCAAGCGTCCACCTAAAGACAAAATGGCAAATCGAAGAACAGCCAAAAAGAAGAGCATTAAACAATTTAAAAGCAAACCGAATAGCTCAAAGTAACCAGAAAGAGCTCAAAGTAACCAGAAATAGAATAATTAGCTCAGTTTGTACTGGGCTTTTTTATATGCAACAAAACATAATTCCACCCCAAAAACCTCCCTAAAGTTGCCAAATTAAATGACACTTTTGTGAATTATGATGCCAACGTATTGATTCTTGGTTGCTCAAAAAAAATACTCTTAAATCACGTTGACGCCCCTATGTCTGGCAACTAGATTTTTCTATTAGTGTCTACAACAGGAGGTCATTGAAATGAAACGTGCTAGCTCTACATATCGATTACAACTGATTAAGGAAGTGGCAACCCGCCGAGATCGTCAACGTTCCAATGACCCGATGGCAAACTACATACAAACCCTAATAGATAATAAAGATGATTGTGATACTTCGGTTGAACGTAACCAGAGGTTCAGTGGCAGTCATTTTGATGAGCACATAGGTGGTTGGATAAGTGACCACTGGGGTAACAAGTAGGACAACGAGAGTAATCCAACCAGCATAACCGCTGTAGAATTCGTCTCCGCATTAACCTATCATCTGCAACAATTCCCTATCCTAGAGTAAGCAGAAAGTGTCTGAGTTAAAAAGAGAAAAAGAAGTGATGGTTGCCTTCCAAGTGATACCTCGCGTTAAAGAAGGCAACAACTTCGAAGTGGTTGATAAAGCCATTGAAGTTGTGAAAGCTACCGATGTGCCTTTTCAAGTCGGTGCGATGGAAACCACGATGAAAGGTGAACTCAACCAATTACTCGATATCGTTAAAAAAGCAGAACAAGCTTGCTACGATGCAGGGGCTGTAGAAGTAATCACAAACATTAAGATTCACAGTAAAACCACCGAGGCCGATGATACATTTTGCACGTACCATCGTGGTGTAACGAAAGCGAATCACATGTTTGTTTAATAACATTTTTGTGAAAACTAAGCTTTAAGAAAGACTCTGAAGAACCAGTGGTGTTATTGGAAAGGCATGTCTGAAAGGTGAGAAAGGATTTCCATTCGTTCTTCTTCTGACATCGAATGCCAATCACGCGGAGTCTCTTCAGGGTCATCTTTCGCCCCGATCGGTTTGCGATCCAGTGCTTTGACTGGCTCTTTTTTGAGTTTTACGTTCTTTTTATTCATACCGACACCACTCCTTCAGGTACAAAGGTACCTATCTTAATATTACACCCCAACCATTATGTAAAGTAATAGTTACCGCGGAGTTAAATAAAATATTAATACATCCTCTTTAGCCAAAAAGATCTCTTTGGGGACTTGTATTTCCCTCTTCGTCGATCTGCTTACCAACCAAGTTTTTTTGTTTCATTATTTTTCTTCTATAGCGCTGACGACACAGCTTTATGACGTGCAATTGTTCTGACGGTGTCATCGACATCCAATTGAAGCGCTCTTCTCTTTTGCGCATACAACCATTGCAATAGCCTTTGTCATCGCTTGAACAAACCCCAACGCAAGGGCTTGGAACTTGGAAAAACTCTAACTGCTCCACCGTGCCTCCTTACACATTTAAAATTACGCTTACTATCTCAAAAATAAGCGATTAATTTGTCGCCTAGCTCATGAAATCCATACTAAACTATGACCTTATACTGACACATATAGTGTTTTGTAAACTATACTTTGAACCCATCAAGTTACACTTATTCGGTAACTTCGTTCTTTCCTTTGGAGCCTTATAATATGAAGTTTAGTTCAAAAAAATTACTAGCAGTAGCCGCTTTACCTATGATGCTAGCAGCATGCACAACAACAGGTGACAACGCGATGCAAGTAACACCAACCGATCTACAGCACCATAATTGGGAACTTGCGCAAATTGATGGCAAGGACATTGTGAAAAGCGAAGACCAAGCAGCTCCTCGTCTAGAGATCGGCGAAAAGATGACTGCAAACGGCATGGCTGGTTGTAACAACTTCTTCGGTCAAGGTGAGCTGAAAGACGGTCAATTCCGTATCAAACAAATGGGCATGACAATGAAAATGTGTCAGGGCTCAGCGATGGAAATCGAACAATCGGTTTCAGCTACTCTAAGCGAGTGGAGCGACGTAACGCTAACAAACGATACGCTAGTACTGAAAAACGATGTACACACACTAACGTACACAATTCGTGACTGGGTAAACTAACCCATCATCGACACCAGATATTGATTTAAGGAGCCTTCACGGCTCCTTTTTTATTGCTTGCTCAAAACCTAATCATTAAAAACGCTACTTCTCACCTTCTTTTCGTACCAACCTCCAATAAATATCAAAAAAACCTCATTTAGGTGCAATTAATTCACCGCTTTAACGGTCTGTTGCTAGGATGGCAAAGGCCCCTAGTAATTGATTGAATTTACTGTTGAATTAGAATTTATTTGAGAAACAGATAGAATAACTATTATGCCGTGTTGATCTTTCGTTAGCCACGAAAGGTCAACACGCCCAAGGGAGTTCGAAAACACAATGCTCTTGCCCGTTCACTACCAAATGGAAAAGTTTATGAACAAGATAGTAAGTACGTTAGGAATCATGGCAACCGTTGCATACAGCGCAACCATTTATGCTGATGAAGCAACATCCACCGAGAGTTGGAACCAAATAGAACAGCAGGCAGCGGGAGAAACTGTCTACTTTCACGCTTGGGGCGGAAGCCAAGAGATCAACCGTTACCTACAATGGGCAGGCAAGAAGTTACAAAGTAACTACGGTGTCACGTTGAAGCATGTGAAAGTAACCGATATTGCGGAAACCACCACTCGACTGCTTGCTGAAAAAGCGGCAGGCAAGAACAGCGAAGGCAGTGTTGATATCGTTTGGATCAATGGCGAAAACTTCCGTTCGATGAAAGATAACGCTTTGTTGTTTGGCCCGTTCACGGAGTCGCTTCCAAACTGGCAATATGTCGATAAGTCTCTGCCGATTGATGTCGACTTCTCTGAACCAACAGAAGGCCTTGAAGCACCTTGGGGCGTTGGACAATTGGTGTTTATTCATGACCAAGAGACACTACACAACCCGCCACAATCATTCTCAGAGATGTTGAGCTACGCTCAAGCTTTTCCGAACCGATTAAGCTACCCTCGCCCACCAGAATTTCATGGTACGAGCTTCATTAAGTCTCTACTGATTGAACTAACCAACAACAGCCCAGAACTCGCTAAGCCTGTTTCAGAAGACAACTTCCAAGAAGTTACAGCACCACTATGGGCTTACTTAGATAAATTCCATAAAGTAGCGTGGCGCGGTGGCAAACAATTCCCAGCAGGCACATCAGAAAGTATCCAACTTTTGGATGATGGACAGCTCGATCTCGCGATTACGTTCAATCCAAACTCTGTTTATTCAGCACAAGCAAGTGGTCGCCTAGCCGAAACCACTAAGGCCTATGCTCTAGAAAGCGGCGCTTTATCTAACATTCACTTCCTTGCTATTCCTTGGAATGCCAACGCAACCGCAGGAGCTCAAGTGACCATTAACTTCTTGCTGAGCCCAGAAGCGCAATCTCGTAAAGGTGACCTCAATGTTTGGGGCGACCCTTCGGTACTGAGCAGCAAATACCTCACTGGCAGCGCTAAAAACACCCAACAATTTAAATCGATTGATGAACCACACCCTAGCTGGCAAAACGCGCTCGAGAAAGAGTGGCTGAAGCGATACGGTAACTAATCTTTATGCTACGCGCTCTATATTTTGTTGTTATAGCTGTGTGCATTATCCCAACCATTCCTGGGGTGGCGGGAGTCGTGGCTTCGTCACTGAGTTTCATCCCGCCCCTAGGTTTAGAGGAACCAACACTCAACGGTTTTAGCCAAGTCTTTCAATGGGAAGGAGCTTGGCACTCTATTGGCTTGAGCCTAGGTTCAGCGATTGCAAGCAGCTATATAGCCTGCTTCCTAACCTTTTGTATTCTTCAAGCCTCTTGGGGAAACAAGTTTTGGAGAAAGATAGAGTTAACGCTATCGCCAATGCTTGCTATTCCGCATGTGGCTTTCGCTATCGGCTTTGCTTTCCTATTCAGCCCGACAGGGCTTGGAGCCAGAGCCGTGCATCACTTGCTTGGCGAATCGGCTACGAGCTCAGAATTGGCGTTCTTGGTGAAAGACCCATACGCGTTCGGCTTGATCATTATGCTCGCACTCAAAGAAGTACCTTTCTTGTTGCTAATGAGCATTTCGATACTGCAGCAAATTGATGTAGAACGTATCACTAAGGTCAGTGCATCTCTGGGTTATAGCCGTGCTCAGATTTGGTGGAAATGTATTTTCCCACAATGGTTTACTAAGCTTCGCTTCCCAATGCTGGCGGTACTCGCTTACAGTGTCTCGGTTGTCGATATTGCTTTGATCATTGGCCCGACAAACCCGCCAACCTTTGCGGTATTAGTATGGCAATGGTTTAACGATCCAGATCTTAACCTACTGCCGCGAGCAGCAGCCGGAGCTATTGTTCTATTTGGTTTAGCGTCGTTAATCATCGCCTTAGCACGTTTCGTTGAATGGGCGATCCTTAAATACTTTCGAATTTGGCAATATTCAGGCAGAACAGGCGCGAACCTTCCTGGGAAAACCGTGTTTACTGTACTTGCTGCGTTATCACTGCTTATCATTCCATTGATGGTGATTTGGAGTGTTGCCCAACGTTGGCGTTTCCCAGACCTACTCCCTAGCCGATATAGCATGCGTTTCTGGGAGTTTGAGTGGGATGGCATCATGAGTACCGTCGGACAAAGCTTATGGATTGGTTTGATTGCCGCTTCAGTCGCTTTGTTGCTTGCGCTGGTTGCTCACGAATACAGAATCAAATACAAGTGGCAAGTTCCGGGCTTCATTATCGCCATTCCGATGTTGATACCTCAACTCTCGGTGTTGTTTGGTATGCAAGTCACGACCCTCTACGTTGGCAGTAGTGCCTATGAGTTCTGGGTGATTTGGGCGCATGTTTTCTTTGCTTTCCCGTTTGTGTATCTCTCTTTGGACGGCCCATGGAAAAGCTTTAACGATGGGTTGATTAAAGCCTCGCTTAGCCTGGGTAAATCGCCATTTCAGAGTTGGTATTCAATCAAACTGCCAATCTTGCTTCCTGCTATTGCCTTTGCTTGGGCGGTCGGGATCAGTGTGAGTTTGGCCCAGTACCTTCCAACATTGATGCTAGGTGCGGGCCGTATTAGCACCATCACCACAGAAGCGGTTGCCCTAACCAGTGGTTTCGACCGCAGGGTGACAGCAATCTATGCCATTTGGCAGGCCTTATTGCCTCTATTCTTTTTCTCTTTAGCGATATTGGTCAGCCGACTTCAACTTAGATATCGCCGTCTTACTTTTAAAGGTTTCCTAAGTAATGAGTCTGTACCTCAACGACCTCGCCATCCGTAAAACCGATGGGGATTCGCTGTTCTCAGCGCTAAACGTAACATTAGAATCTGGCCAAATACTGGCTTTAATGGGGCCGAGTGGCTGCGGAAAGTCGACCTTACTGGATACGATTGCTGGTCACTTAAGTGAAGAGTTTTCGTATTCTGGCAGCGTTGTGTTGAACGATATTCAGCTAGATGACCTGCCTTCACATCAGCGTGAAGTCGGTATTTTGTTTCAAGATGACTTGTTGTTTCCGCACCTAAAAGTATGGGAGAACTTAGCCTTTTCATTACCTAATTCGGTTAAGGGTTCCGCTCGTCAACAGCAAGCCATGGCTGCACTAAAAGACATAGAGCTGACTCACTTGGCAGAGTCTTTTCCTGATCAAATATCTGGTGGTCAACGCGCAAGAATAAGCTTAACTCGTATGTTACTAGCCAAGCCGAAACTCGCCCTACTCGACGAACCGTTCAGTAAGTTAGACCAAGAATTAAGAGCACAATTTCGCGATTGGGTGTTTGAACAATTGACTAAAGCAAATATCCCGACGTTAATGGTCACGCACGACGAAGCCGATGTGCCTCAAGGGGCAGAAGTACTGTCTTGGCCATGGAGAAGTCACAATGCTGGATAAGTACTCCATTAAGGTCATTAAATGGCCTTTGAATCAGTCGGCTAAGTTACTGAACCAATTGGGTATCACGGCCAATCAAACCACGTTATTCGGATTTCTGGTTGGGTGTTTAGCATTTCCAGCGTTAGCGTTCCAGCAATACGATTGGGCGTTAGGCTTCATTGTGTTTAATAGAGTATGTGATGGGCTTGATGGGGCCTTGGCTCGAATCCAAGGCATCAGTGATGCGGGTGGTTTCCTCGACATCAGCCTAGATTTCCTATTCTACTCGTTGATCCCTTTTGGATTTGTGATTGCCAATCCAGAACACAACGCCATTGCCGGTGCATTTTTGATCTTCTCTTTTATCGGCACAGGCAGTAGCTTTTTGGCGTTTGCGGTAATGGCGGGCAAGCGAGGTATCGAGAACCCCGTTTATAAGCATAAGTCGCTCTACTACATGTCTGGATTAACTGAAGGCACAGAGACCATCGCCTGTTTCATTGCCTTTTGTATTTGGCCACAACACTTTGCTGTTATCGCCTATACCTTTGGCGCAGCGTGTTGGCTGACTACATTTATGCGTATCTATTTTGGGTTCCAAACTCTTAAGACTCAGCAAGAGAGCTAGTGCTCTAACGACAAAAACAAGATACAAAAACGCCGCTCAATATGAGCGGCGTTTTTTCTAACTGGTGTTTAGAATCAATTAAGCGTCAGCAGAAGCGCCTATCTTAAACCTCAAAACCTTGAGGCTCGAATCAAGGTCGACATCGACAAACTCAGGCGGGTTGTCTAGGCGTTCAATAAACTCAACGCTTGGTGCTTCTTCTACCATCGTCTCAATCAGGAAGTTTGGTGATACAGCAGGTGAATTCACACAAGCAATCACTTCTCCACCGTCTGTTAAAAGCTCAGGCAAACGACGTAAGATCTTTTTGTAATCTTTAGTAAGTGCAAAGCTGCCTTTTTGGAATGACGGCGGATCGATGATCACTAGCTCGTATGGGCCGCCTTTCTTGATTTTTCCCCACGACTTAAAAATATCGTAGCCAAGGAAGTTAACCGATCGCATGTCGTGCTCATTAAGACGGTGGTTATCACGACCTTTATTCAACGAGCCGCGAGACATATCCACGTTCATGCATTGACGAGCACCACCAGCGATAGCCGCGACAGAGAAGCCACAAGTATATGCGAACAGGTTAAGAACATTCTTATCCTTGGCATTATCTTGCACCCACTGACGACCATTACGCATGTCTAGGAACAAACCGAAGTTCTGATTACGGCCAATGTCGAGTTGATATTTAAGACCGTGCTCAACCACAACGGGTGAGTCATTGAGTTCGCCCCATAAAACCTCTGAAGGCGCGCCATCGGCATAACGGTGTTGCAGAACAATACTTGTGCCCTGCTTTGCTTGCCAGATGTCTTTATTAGTCAGATCAACCAATCCAGCTTTAAGAGATGATAAGAATTCGTCATCCACCTCTTTGAATATGTTAACCAATAACTGCCCATCAACCCAATCACATGTCAGTTGATCTAGACCTGGCCAAAACTTACCGCGACCGTGAAAAATACGGCGTAGTTCATTCGGCACTTCATTAAGTTGCTGTTCAATATGACTAAAAAACAGAGGTAAAGCTGATGCTTCCATTATTTCACTCACTTAGTATTTAGCTTCGGCCAAGTTAATGACCAAGGTTCAAGCCAACTGTCTAAACCAGCAGACACAGTCTCTTGATGCCACTTCTCACCTAAGGAATCTAGGTTCCTTGGGTCACAGACATATTCGTAGGCTTGTGATTGATAGGTAAATCGAATCGCGAATGCATGCAGATATCCTCTGTCAGCCTCACTCGATGGATTATAAATAGGGTCACCAACAATGGCTGAGCCGATCGACTTCATCGCAACACGGATCTGGTGTGTGCGCCCCGTATAGGGTTTACACAAAAGTAGACGCTCACCGGGTTCAGCGGTTGCAGACAAAAACTGGGTAATCGCTGGGTTTTCTTTACTTGTCAGTAGTTTCCAGCTTGAACGTCGTGAACGCTCCATATCACCTGAGATCAACCCCTGCTTTTTCTTTGGCTTCTTCGAACCAATCGCAAGGTAGTACTTCTCGACTTCACGCTTTGCGAACAGATGTGAAAGCTCACTCGCTGCCGAGGCACTCTTTGCTAACAGTAGAATACCTGAGGTCATTTTATCGAGGCGGTGAACGAGATATAACTTCGGCTCATTAAGCGCATTAGCGACTTCTTGTAGCAGCATGGTGTCACCATCGTCTTTGTGGACGCTGACTCCAGGGTGCTTATTAATGAGTAAAAAATCTGAATGGTTCAGAAGAATGTCGAACATGTAAAAGCTAGCTCCATTGTAGAGCGTGGAGTATACCGTGTCTGAACCCAGATTCCAGCTACGAAAAAGCCCAACTAACTCAATAAACATTGAATCATTGGGCTTATTTTTATTTGTTCGCTTTCGGTAATAGGCTTTTAGCCTCTATCGAATACGAACTAAGCACTAAGCACTAAGCACTAAGCACTAAGCAAGTTTGAACTTACCGACTAATGATTCTAGTTCAGCAACCTTAGCATTCAAACCTGAAGTGTTTTCAGAACTGCGAGTCGCCAGTTGCAAGGATTGCTCTGAGATATCACTGATCGCGGTAATATCTGCAGCAATCTCTTTGGTCACCGCTGTCTGTTCTTCTGCCGCAGTCGCAATTGAGTTAACCATGCTTTGTACATTGCCCGCACCGCTAACAATTGCTTCTAGAGCCGATACCGCCCCTGTGCTTTGCTCTACACCAATTTCAACTAAACGACAGTTGTCTTGAGTGTAAGTTACGGCTTCTTGAGTACCAGACTGAATCGATTGGATGATGCCAGACACTTCTTGCGTTGCTTTGGTGGTTCTTTCAGCCAACGCTCTTACTTCGTCAGCTACCACGGCAAAACCTCGGCCAAACTCACCAGCTCGCGCCGCTTCAATCGCCGCGTTCAAAGCCAATAAATTCGTCTGCTCTGCAATGTCTTCGATCACTTTGATCACACTGCCAATTTGTTCACCATGCGAACCCAGCGTGTTCATCTGTACCGACATGTCACTCATTTGAGCAGAAACTTGTTGAATGCTTGCTACCATCTCTACAATCACGTTACGACCATCTTCTGCTGAAGACTCAGAACGTCGAGCTTCTTCATAAGTAGAGGTGCCCTGCTGTGCCACTTCCGAAATGGTCAAGCTTAGCTCTTCTGCAGCCGTTGCTATCAGGTTTGCTTTGTCAGCTTGAGCAGAAGCACCCGTCACGATGTCTTGGCTGATAGAAGATAGTTCACCTGTCACAGATTGGACCTGGTTGGTCACAGAAGAAATTGAACCCAAGAGGTCGACCAAAGATTTCTGCATCTGGTTGATCGACTTAGCAAGATCCGCCAATTCATCGCCTGAATCATCAACAATATCTCCAGCGGTAAGATCGCCATTTGCTACACGGCGCGCAACTTGTTCAACACGAGTTAGGCGGTTAGTGATAGAGCTAGACAATACAAATGCAATCACACAACCAAATACAATCGCAATGGCAGACAACACCATGATGGTACGTTCAATCATGGTAAACGACTCGGTTAATACAAGCAGTGATTGCTCTGTATCAGCACGCTCACTTGCTGACGCTTGGTCAAGCAAGTTTTCAATTGGGATCAAGTTGCTCTCATACAAAGATCGAAGCTGCTGGATGTTTGCTAGTAGCTCGGATTCATCATTGATCTTAGGCACAAGCTTCGCTTCAAACTCTTGAGTGAAACGCCCCATCAAGTCTTCAATTCGCTGAATACGTCGATGATCTTCCGATCCTCTGCTCTCCAAACGCTTCGCCTGCTCAATAGCTTGAGCAAACTCGTTCTTATTGGTTCGATAATCGTTCAACGCGTTATCAACCTGAATAATCGCGCCCAAAGCGTCCCGATAAACATCGCCCGCTTCATCTATCAATACAAGGTAGGTAACGGTACCCGGTACATCATCCATTCTAATCTCATCAGCGCTTTTATGGGCCCCAATAACTTCTATCCATACAATACCGACTAACGTGACAAGCACCGCCAATATAGAGCCAAAACCGGCATACAGTTTCTTTCTCACTGACAATTTCACACAACACCTACCTAAATAAAATTATCGGCCAAAACAGCCCTTAACATTTATTATATCGGCTAGCACACGGATAACTTTAGTGAATGAATGTTTTTTATTTTTCGAAGAGAATTAAGATACTCACATAAAAAAACGGGAGCCATGGGCTCCCGTTTCTTAACTTACTTTAACTTGCGATTCTAGCTTCTAAGAACTTTGGTTTCTAAAAACTATAGCTTCTTAGAGATAAGCGCAGAGCCAGCAATGATACCAATACCTAGTAGCATGATTGCACCTTTACCGCTGTCGAAGCCAGAAGAGATACCCATGAACGCAACGATAGCGATAGCTACTGGGATGATGTACTTAACTAGTGTGTACCATAGACCGAATAGTGGGAAAGATACTTCACCGTCGTTAGTGATCTCTTTCTCTAGGTCAGCACGGTTTAGTCTCCAACCAGCGAAGATACATACCAACATACCGCCAACTGCTAGGAAGATCTTATCAGTTAGTAAGTCGAAGATATCGAACGCACCAGTACCGAACAATGTTGGACCGAAGCCACCAAGTGATAGAGAAGCGAAGATACATAGAATCGCCATTACGACACTCGCAGACAGTACAGCTGTTACACGCTTCATGCCTTTCTCATCGATTAGGTACGAAACCACAACTTCAAGTAGAGATACTGAAGATGTCAGTGCCGCAACACTCAGACCAACGAAGAACATAAGAGCAAATAGAAGACCCACTACGCCGCCCATTTCAGCGAATAGCTGAGGAACAACAACGAATACCAGACCAGGACCCGCTGCAGGCTCCATACCGAATGCGAACATTGCTGGGAACATTGCAACACCAGCTAGGATAGCAACACCTGTATCCATTGCCGTAACCATAGCGGTAGTTTGAACTAGGTTCTCTTTCTTCTTCAGGTAAGAACCGTAAGTCAACATACAACCCATACCAAGAGATAGTGAGAAGAATGCTTGACCTAGTGCAGCTAGGATTACACCGCTGTCTACTTTAGAGAAGTCAGGGCTGAATAGGAATTCAAGACCAGCCATCGCGCCCGGAAGCATGATGCCTTTGATTGATACCACGATAAGGATAATGAAAAGAAGTGGCATCAAGATCTTACCCGCTTTCTCAATACCGCCAGAAATACCCTTCATAACGATGACAACGTTAAGCAGTAGGTATAAGCCCATCCACATAAGTGGCTGAACTGGGTTTGAGATAAAGCCACCAAAGCTGTCACCGATTGCTTCAGGTGCGTCTAGTAGACCACCAGCAATTTTACCGATGTATGCGATAGACCAGCCACCTACTACAGGGTAGAAACCCATGATTAGCAGACCACTTACTACACCGATAACACCAGCGAACGTCCAGCGACGGTCAGTTGATTTAAATGCACCTACTGCTGATCTCTGCGTATGACGGCCAATCGCAAATTCAGTCAGCATCACACTGAAACCGATGAAGATTACAAAAAACAGGTAAATTGCAACGAATGCACCGCCGCCACTTTCGCCTGCTGTGTATGGGAATTTCCAGATGTTACCTAGACCAACAGCAGAACCTGCTGCAGCCATTACGAATCCTAACTTCGAACCCCAGGTATCGCGGGGTGTTGTGGTTGTATTACTAGTAGCCACGTGTACTCCAAACTTTTGTGTTATGTGATGTTGTGTTTTGCTTTGAGTGGCGTCTTTAAAAGATAAGGCGTATAAAAAAATTTACACACCTAAAAGATTTGATTGACGCTCGTATATAGCAAGTAAACCAGTTTAAGAATAAAATTGGAAGCCCGAACCGTATATATTTCGTTACCAATGTAAATTTTTATGGTTAAATGCCGCCTTTTCATACAAAACAATCGTTTTCGTCTTAAGTTAACCAAAACTTAACAACTATAACCTGTTTACAGCTTTAGCTCTAATTTGTAAATAGTTGATTCCTTAAATTCCCATATCCGTAAAATAGCATTACTATCTAAGTGTCTCTTTTTTCGAGTATTCAATGTGGAAAAGCTCTACCATTTTTTAACTTTAGCTTCTGTCGCTTTATACTGGGTACTTGTAGCCGGTGTGACTTTCCGTGTCGTACTAAAACGACGCTCTGTCAGCGTTTCTCTCGCGTGGTTGATGGTTATCTACATTATCCCAATTGTAGGTGTCGCTTGTTACTTCCTTTTCGGAGAGCTAAACCTAGGTAGGAAGAGGGCTGAACGCGCACATCGCATGTTTACTCCATTTGGTGATTGGTTCCGAAAACTAGATGATTGCCAGCTCCACCTTCCAGGAAAGGTCGGCTCCCCTATCCACAAGATTGATGAACTTTGTAACAATCGGATGGGCATTCCTGCACTCAGCGGAAACACACTTTCACTGCAAGCTTCTCCCAATGAGATCTTACACGCAATTATCGAAGATATAGAAAATGCCCAAACCAGTATTAAGATGGTTTTCTATATTTGGCACCCTGGAGGATTAACTGATTCGGTTGCTTCCGCTCTCATTCGAGCTGCGAAACGTGGTGTGGATGTTAAAGTTTTGCTTGATTCTGCAGGTAGCCCGCGCTTTTTTAAAAGTCACTGGCGCTTAATGATGAAAGACGCCGGTGTGCAAGTTGTACAAGCACTGGAAGTAAGCCCTTGGCGTATTTTCTTACGTCGTCTAGATCTAAGACAACACCGTAAAATCATCGTGATTGATGAAACCATCGCCTACACTGGCTCAATGAACATGGTTGACCCCGCTCACTTCAAGCAAAATTCAGGTGTTGGCCAGTGGATTGATGTAATGGTACGCGTAACGGGGCCAACCGTTAATGTACTGTCGGCAATTCATGGTTGGGATTGGGAAGTGGAAACGGGCGAGCGCATCCTTCCTGATTTACCTGAATGTCCGATTGAAGAGGTAATGACGCATCACCCTGTGCAAGTCGTGCCATCTGGTCCAGGCATGCCGGAGTATTTGATCCTGCAAGTTCTAACCATTGCGATTAATCAGGCAAACCATTCTGTTCGTATCACAACACCCTACTTTGTACCGAGTGCCGATTTATTAGAAACACTCAAAATGACAGCGCAACGCGGTGTCAATGTAGAACTGGTCATCCCACACAACAACGACTCATTAATGGTTAAGTGGGCTTCGCGCGCTTTCTATACCGAGTTACTTGAAGCCGGCGTTAAGATTTACGAGTTTTACGGTGGGCTTCTTCACACCAAATCGGTAGTGATCGATGAAGAATTTTGTTTGATCGGAACGGTGAATATCGACATGCGTAGCCTATGGCTCAACTTCGAAGTGACGCTAGCCGTAGATGACGTGCACTTCACTCAGCAGCTCTCTGAACTGCAACAGTCTTATATAGAATCATCTCACCCAGTAGTACTAGAACAGTGGGAACAGAGAAACTTGCGAAATCGCTTCTTTGAAAGGTTGTTCTATTTGTTCAACCCTCTTCTGTAATACATATGATGAGTCGATTGCGGCTCATCACTTCCTCCCGTAAGTTTTTAACCTTTCACCATTGAATAAGTAAAAGGTTAAAAAGCGAAAGAAAAGCGTAAAAACTCCTGCCCCCCTCTTGCTTTGAAGGCTATTGGCATGTTTTAAATAGAAGATAACCGATTGATAAGGAATTCACAGCATGTCCGAGAACAAAACCACTAAACTGATCACTGCAGGTCGTGATAAGAAGTGGACCAATGGTGTCGTTAACCCACCAGTACAGCGCGCTTCAACTGTCGTATTCAACTCAGTAGAAGAGAAGCGTAAAGCTACAATTAACCGCGCTAACAAAACACTTTTTTACGGACGTCGTGGAACCAACACTCATTTCGCCTTCCAAGATGCCATGGTGGAAGTGGAAGGCGGCGCAGGCTGTGCACTCTACCCTTGTGGTACGGCAGCAATCTCTAACGCCATTCTCTCTTTTGTAGAAACGGGCGACCATATTCTGATGGTCGACACCTGCTACGAACCGACTCGTGATTTCTGTGACACCATCATGAAGAAGATGGGTGTAGAAACAACTTACTACGAACCAACAATTGGTGAAGGCATCCAAGACCTTATTAAGCCAAACACTAAGGTGCTGTTTACCGAATCTCCGGGTTCTGTCACCATGGAAGTTCAAGACATTCCAACGCTCGCACGTATTGCTCATGAACATGACATCATTGTTATGTTAGACAACACTTGGGCTGCTGGTGTTAACTTCTCACCGTTTGATTTCGGTGTTGATATCTCGATTCAAGCAGCAACCAAATACATCGTTGGTCACTCTGATGTGATGCTAGGGACTGCGGTAGCCAATGAAAAATGTTGGGAGCAGTTAAGAGAACAGAGCTACCTGATGGGGCAATGTGTTTCGCCAGATGACGCTTACCTCGGCCTTCGTGGTATTCGTACTCTTGATGTTCGTCTACGCCAACACGCAGAAAGCAGCTTGAAAGTGGCAAAATGGTTAGAGACTCGCCCTGAGGTTGACCACGTTCGTCACCCTGCGCTTGAATCTTGTCCTGGTCATGAGTTCTTTAAACGAGATTTTACTGGCGGGAATGGCTTGTTCTCTTTCGTGCTGAAGAACTCAAATACCAAAGCGACCACAGCGCTACTTGATGGTATGACGCACTTTAGTATGGGTTACTCATGGGGTGGTTTCGAAAGCTTGATTCTAGCGAATGAACCAAGCAGCTTTAACAGCCTAAGAACAGTAGCGAATCCGAACTTCGAAGGGACTTTGATTCGTGTTCATATCGGCTTAGAAGACGTCGATGATCTGATTGCAGACCTAGAGGCAGGATTAGAGCGTTACAACGCGCTCATTTAATTAAAATCGTTAACAGACTCAGACCAAAAAGGCAGGATATTCCTGCCTTTTTCAATTCAGCGTATCAGTAGCCTGTAATTCCAATACTGCCACAAAGTGCTTTATAAGCCGTTAACGAACGTTAAAACACGCCCAATTGAATATTTCAGTTCGATGTTCATTGAACATATACAAAGACTGATCCTTCACTGCAATAGCGTAGTCAATCGTCACCCCTTTATACTCACTGTAATCATTGTTAATAATAGGATCATGAAAAGGCGTTGCAGTTCTCACATCAATAATACTCATCGACAAACTATCCCCATCAAGGCCATAGTAACCAGAATAAAGATTTTCCATTGTAGCTTCGTTACCGTCTTTCTCAGTTATCGTCACAAACTCTCTCATACTAAAAGTTTGGTCAGACTGAAAAGTAATGCTCATTCGCTCATAAAGCGATTGATACGGTTGGAATGCCTGAGATAAAAAATCCGTTTTTAGCGTTTTACAGTGCCAGCGAGTGCCAGCCAATGCGTTCTGTTCCAGAAAAAAGCTTGCTGTAGCAATTGCCAATAGAATGAGTAAGCCAATTAGTCGCAAAAGTTACTCCTCTTTTCCATGTACTGAGTAAACGAATCAAAAGACGACTCTACATTGAAAATAGAAGCGCTATAGTTCAAAGCCTCACCACTCTTCCTTTGAATCAACATGTATAGCGTATCATCTTCGGGCTGGTCTACTGATGGGTAGATACGGACAAAAACATCAACATTGCAGTGGCTAGGTATCACATCCGTTAGCTTTTTAGTGATCGCAGGCAACGAATAGGATTCATTGTGCGCAACATGGAAAAAGTAGTGATTAGTATTGTCTGTGTAACTGCCGCGGTACTCGGCTTTATCAATAAAATAAGGCAGTGGCGTATAATAGGTTTTGAAAAGATTGAACGCCGTTACGACGACACAAATCAATGCGACTAAGTAGCCCGCTTTAGTTAAGTGCGCATTACTCTTTGAATCTGAGGGTTCTAATTCAGTTGCAGCCAACACTTCTTGATCGACAGGTGAAGAGTTTAATTTAGATGCCTTCGCAGTCATTTGAGAAGGCACAGTTTCAGTTTTACTAGGTTTTATCGATTCATCGATTACAAGTGAATAACCCGTTTTACTGACCGTACGAATCGTTGCACAGCCACAAGTCACTCGCGATAGCGTTTTTCTAATCTTAGATATCACGTTAGTGAGCGCTTGCTCTGAGACAATCACATTGCCCCAGCACCTATCAAATATTAGGCCTCGTTCAACACACTCACCAGCATTTTCAAGTAAGAACAGAAACACCTTACCTTCTATCGGCGCGATAGTTTCTACGTGGCCATCGTCACGCACAAACTGCCGAAGCAAGGGATCATAACTAACATCACAGATTTGGTAGCTTTGTTGTTTCACTATCGTCTTCTAGGTTTGAATTTGGTCGCATATGATATTGAATAGTTTATAAATGACCAGTGAATTTTCCTATATTAACGCAATTATTTTTCGACGATAAATAACACCTTTATTTGTGCGGACAACCTACGATATGGTCATTAACCATGCCTGTCGCTTGCATGAACGCGTAACAGATTGTTTCCCCTACAAACTTAAAGCCTCTCTTCTTCAAAAACTTACTCATCGCTTTAGATTGCTCGGTAGAAGCGGGAACTTGAGACATCTCGGTCCATTGATTCACAATCACCTCATTATCAACAAACTGCCATAAAGCATTTGAAAGAGAGCCGAACTCTTTCTGTAATTCAAGCGTAACTCGCGCATTGTTGTATACCGAAGCAATCTTGCCCTTGTGTTTAACGACATCGAAGTTTTCAATGATGTGCGGCACGTTGTCTTCATTCAACTCAGCTAACTTGTTTAACTCGTAATTATCGAATGCGGCACGATAGCCTTCACGCTTTTTGAGGATCGTAATCCAACTTAGACCCGCCTGAGCGCCTTCCAAGGTAATGAACTCAAACAGAACTTGGTCATCATAAACAGGCACGCCCCACTCTGCATCGTGGTACTCCCTTTCAAGCTCGTGTTTAAGCGCCCATGCGCAAGTTCTATCCGATGTATTTACTTCCATTTTTTATTCTCTTCTATCAATCGATATATAAAAATAATGCCCCATTTAGGGGCATTATTTCAAAGGTTAGTTGACATTAAGCCACTTCAATTTTATGGAATAAACGATACAGCACAGGTACTACGATTAGCGTGAGTACAGTCGCAAAGCCTAAACCAAACATGATGGTTACTGCCATTGGTTTGAAGAAGATATCCGGTAGTAGAGGGATCATACCTAGAATCGTGGTGATCGCTGCCATACATACCGGACGAACACGACTCAGTGCCGCATCAACAACCGCTACATATGGATCTTTACCTGACTTCATCTCAATCTCAATTTGATCAAGCAGTACGATACCGTTCTTCAGAAGCATCCCAGATAGACTCAGGAAGCCCAACAGCGCCATAAAGCCGAATGGTGTATTCAAGGCTAGCAAGCCTGTCGTCACCCCTATCAACGCCAATGGAACCGTTAACCAAACAATCAGAGGCTCTTTCACCGAGTTAAACAAGAACACGGTAATTAAGAACATGAACAAGTAACCAAGAGGCATGGTTGTGAACAGTGACGCCTGTGCATCTGCTGACGACTCATATTCACCACCCCATTCCAATGAGTAACCCGGAGGCATCTCAATCGCTTCAATTTGTGGTTGTAAGCGTTTCTGTAGAGTTGATGCTGTCTCTTCACCCAATAGATCAGGGTCCGCCATTACCGTCAGCATACGCTTACGGTTCTTACGGATGATCAGTGGGTCTTCCCACTCTAACTCATAACCAAGTGTTACTTGTTGCAGCGGGATGTACTCACTTAATGCCGGGCTCCAGATCTTCATACCTTCAATGTTACGAATATCAACACGCTCATCTTCAGGTAAACGAGCCACAATAGGCATCAGCGTTGTACCATCACGGTACACACCAATCGACTTACCAGAGAAAGACATCGCGAGGAAGTCATCGACATCAGACTTGGTGATGCCATAACGACGCGCTTGACTTTCGTTGAACTGAGGCTCTAACACCTTAGTTCTATCACGCCAATCATGACGAATATTAAATGCTCCAGAATCAGATCGCATGATATCCATCACTTGAGCGGCAATTGAACGTAATACTGTTGGATCAGAACCAACAATTCGCGCTTCAATCTTCGCACCACCACCAGGGCCTAATTCAATCTGCTTGAGCTTATAGTCGATCTCAGGGAACTGACCATTTACGTGCTCACGAAAGCGTTTCATCAGCCCTTCAAGCACTTCGTAGCTCTTCACACGGACCGTTATTTCGCCATACGCGCTATAACTTTTCTCTGGTGCGTAAGTCAGCATGAAACGTTGCAGGCCTTTACCCGCAGTCGTCGTGATGTGCTCAACTTCGTCCTGATCAGCCAACCAACTCTCAAGCACTTTAAGCTTGGTATTGGTCGCTCGAATATCAGTACCTTCCGGCATCCAGACGTCAACTTGGAACATCGGTGTTGTCGAGGATGGGAAGAAGGCTTGTTTTACAAAACCAAAGCCGTAAACGCTTGCGCCCAAACCAATAATCAGAACAAACATGGTTAACCAAGCACGCTTCATACAGAACTCAAGGAAGTTTTTGTAGATCACAAAAACCATCCCGTTGTATGGGTCTTTACCTTCGTTCTCTGAGTCGACCTTTTGACCTTTAAAGAACATGTCAGCAAAGAACGGCGTGAGCGAGATGGCAGTAAACCAACTCAGCATCAAAGAAATCAGTAGCACTGTGAACAAGGTGCCACAGTACTCACCTGTTGAGTCCTCGGATAAACCGATAGGAGCAAACGCAGTCACCGCAATCACCGTTGCCCCCAACAGCGGCCATTTGGTTTGGGTCACGATATCGGTGGCGGCCTGCATCCGGGTTCGCCCCTTCTGCGTGCCGATCAATATCCCTTCCACCACCACAATGGCATTATCCACCAGCATCCCCAGAGCGATAACCAACGCGCCTAATGAGATACGTTGAAGGTCAATCTTGAAGTACTGCATGAAAATAAAGGTACCGAAAACGGTCAACAACAATATCAAACCGATCAACAGACCAGAGCGTAGCCCCATGAAGAACAGCAGAACCACGATTACAATCGCAACCGCCTGCCCCAAACTCACCACAAATCCACTTACTGACTTATCTACCTCTTTGGGTTGGTTATAAACCTCAGAGATATCGATACCGATGGGCTGCTGATATTTCAGCTCGGCGAGTCTTCGGTCAAAGGCTTCACCCACCGCCACAACGTTTACACCTTGCGCAAAGGATACCCCAAGGTTGAGCGCAAGCTTGCCATTGTAGCCAATGATGTTAGTAGGTACTTCAACATAACCACGAGTTACCTCTGCCACATCTTTCAGGTAGATAAGCCCTTGAGCGCCACCTTCTGTCAGAATCAAATCACCCAGTTGCTCTACATTCTGGAACTCGCCCGTAGGGTGGATACGAATGTATTCGTCACCAATTCTCACCGCACCTGCACTGGAAACAATATTTTGAGTCGATAAAAGGTTAAATACTGTGCTTGGAGACAGACCTAATGAGCTTATCCGTTTCATCGATATCTCAATGAACACTTGCTCTTGCTGCTGGCCGGATACCGAGACTTTACTGACCCCGTCGACCAGCTCTAATTCTCGCCTTAGGTAGTCAATATAATCGAGTAACTCTTTATAACTGTAGCCATCCCCCGTCACCGCCAACAAAATCCCGTAAACGTCACCGAAATCATCGATGACTTGAGGATCGTTGACGCCGGGTGGCAGTTCAACCTTAAGATCATTCACTTTTCGGCGAAGTTCATCCCAAATTTGCGGAAGATCGTCCGGGCCGTAGTTATTCTTCATCGTTACCGTTACCTGAGACAGGCCACGGCTTGAGATAGAGTTCACTTCGTCCACATAAGTAAGCTGTTGAATCGCTTTCTCTAGCGGATAGGTCACTTCCTCTTCCACTTGCTGAGGGGTAGCCCCAGGGTAAGAGGTCACTACCATTGCATCTTTGATGGTAAAGGCAGGATCTTCTAGACGACCCAAACCAAAGAATGCAGAAACACCACCAATAAGAAAGATCAGAGATAGCATCCAGCTAATGACTTTGTTACGTATAAAGTAAGAAGCAACACCTGTGATCTGATCATCACCCTGTTGATCGTCATTTTGAGGCTTGTTATTTACTTCACTCATTATTCGTCTCCTGAGGCAATACTTCCACTGTCATCCCATCTCGCAATCGCGATACGCCTGCAACAACGACATGCTGCCCCATTTCTAATCCTTTCATGATCTGCAAAGTTTTCTGGTTTGCTTTTCCTAACACGACTTGCTGCTTCGAAACGGTATTGTCATCATTCAAAACCCAAACAAATGAGTTCGTTCGGCTCAGTTCATCGCCATCCGCATTGAACACCGCCTCAATTGGAACCAAAACACCGGCTTTCAGTTCTAAACCAATATCTCGCCCATGAGAGGTAACATCGACAGCCATACCATCAAGAATCAAATCATCTTCGGGCATCGGCAATGCCAAGGTAACCGTAAAGGTACCAGTGCTTGGGTCTGGCTCTGTCGTATACTCTTTTATGCTCGCTGGATACTCATTACCACTCGGAACTCTCACCAGAGCTTCGATAGTCTTTAGTACCGCATCATTCGGTTGATTTACATATATGCGGTCTGGTAACTGGATAATGACTTCAACATCTTCGACGCTGTGAATATTGACAACTTGCTGACCGACTTGAATATTTTCGTATTGATCAACACTGACTCGGGAGATAATCCCATCAACAGGTGCAAGAAGCTTAGTAAAGGATAAGCGTAACTTAGCTAGCTCTAACTCGGCATACGCTATTTGGCGTTGAGCTGCAATTTCATCAAACTGAGATTTAGCCAACAGCCCTTTTTTGACCAACGGACTAGAGCGTCTATATTGGCTATTGATTACCGTATATCTCGCCTGAGCGTTATCAACATCTAATTGGTAGTCTGTAGGGTCGAGCTCGGCAATCAATTCCCCCGCTTTAACTCGCTGGCCTTCTTTGACATCAAGCTTAAAGATCTCACCCGCGACACGAAAACTGAGATGCGCTTTCTCTGCGGCATTCGCCACTGCTGGAAAGTACAGCTTGTCATTGAAATCCAAGACTGAAATTTCAATCGCTTTGACTAGGGGTGTATTGTCGACTTCTATTTGTGGCTTTTCTCCGCAAGCGGTTAGCAGAACTAAACATGACAAACCTGTCGCTAATTTAAATGCACTCATGTTATAGCCCCCTTTCCTTGATCCACTCTCGGACTTTAACGCCGGGTTCAAGACCATTAACACCAGAGGTTACGATGCGGTCTCCATCATTAAGCCCAGAGACAATGTGACGCTTTTCATCAATCACAATTGCCACATTCTCAACAATACCGTCACTGTTTACGCGCCAAACTGAAACATCGTCGCCATCGGTCATCATTGCTGAGGTTGGAATTTTCGTCGCAGCTGCTTTGGCAGAAACCAAATTTACGGTTCCCGACATACCAGGTAGGATGCCAATGTCAGTAGGTCTCTCCATTACCATGGTAACTTTATAAGAACCAGTTTTAGGATCCGCTTCGGTATCAACCTCTTGAAAAATCAGTTCATAAGCGTTGTCAGGAAACGCATCAAATACCATAGTCGAATCAGTTTCAAACCCGGATGAATAACGTGTAATTAGGCGATCAGGCAATAAAAATACGACTTTGAGGATTTGATTGGTTTGAATATTCATGACTCCTTGCTTCGCCGCTATGTATTCATGGTTTTCAGCTGGGATAATGGAGATGGTGCCATCGTATGGAGCAACAAGAGTGGTGTAGCGTAAATTAGCTTTCGCTTGATTGAGCTCTGCTCTTGCAGAGTTATGGTTCGCTTTTGCTTGGTCAAAATCTTGCTCAGAAACGACTCGGTCTTTACGCAATTTTATTGCACGTTGATATTGAACGTCAGACAACTTGAAATTCGCTCTGGCTTGTTTCTCCAACAATTGATATTCATCAGGGTCGAGCATTGCTAAAGGGTCACCTTTTTGCACGCTTTGTCCCGCTGTGACATCGATAGTTTGAAGTAATCCAGGTACACGGAAAGCTAATACCGCTTTGTCACCCGCTTCGGTAGTGGCAGGAAAAGTTCGTTCAAAAGCGTTGCTACCGACGGAGACAGTGAAAAGTTTGGCGGGTCTAGATTCAGGTTCAGGCACGGGAGGAAGCTCCTTACCACATCCAGACAACCCAGCTAAGGCCGTCAATAGGACAACGGAGGCTCTATACATTGGTGTTCATCCATATCTATAAATATTTTTATAACATAGATTAATCACATGTAACTTGCCAGTTATCGTAAGATTTATTTAGACAAAATTATTAAAAAAAATAACGGCTTGGGATAAATTTTCCTAAACCGTTATCTAATTTTTTGAGGTTTTAACACTAGATGTTCTTAAATGCGCGATCAACTTTGAAAGTGTCGGAGGTGACATAAGCTTCCATGTTGCGGACACTGGTCTCTAACTTCTGGAAATCCCCCTCTAAAGTGCCCAGCAAAGACTCTGCAGTCTGCCCTTTTTCCCAAGGCTTCTGCTTCAGCGTGTGCTCTTGCTTAGCTTTCATCTGATCGACATACTGAGGTGGTTGTTTTTCAAGCATAAATGTCAAAGCTAAATACGCTAACAAGACCAGAAAACTCCCCCCAAGCAGTGCTGCAGAGATAACTAAGATGCGAACCAGCCAAACTTCAAGGCCAAAGTAGTTCGCTAAGCCCGCACACACACCAGACAATTTGCCGTTAATCGTGTCTCGATACAGTTCTCTATTCATAGTTGCGTCTCCAGTTAGGCGACTCCGCATCCAGTATTTTTTCTAGTGTCTTCACACGATCTTGCATAGATTCCGCTTGCGCTGAAAGCTTGTGCAGACGCTGAAGATCCGTTTCTGAAAGACCGTTACTGGATTTCTTCTTGCTGCGGTAATGTAAGAATAACCATAGCGGAGCCACGAAGATCAAGAAGACAATCAGTGGGCCTGCAATTAGAAATGTTGACATAGAAAACTCCTAAATTATTTATCGCGGTTTTCAACTTGTTGCTTCAGTTTCGCTAGCTCTTTTTCAATTTCGTCTTGAGCTTGTAGCTCTGCAAACTCTTGATCTAAAGATTTTGCGTTGCCTGTTTTTGCGTAAACGTCTGCCTCAGCTTCTAATTCATCCACTTTACGCGAGAATTGCTCAAACTTCGCCATTGCTTCGTTGGTTTTGCTTGAATGCAGATGTTTTTGAACATCACGACGATTGCTCGCAGTATTATTGCGAATCATCAATGCTTGTTGCTTTGCACGAGTTTCTGCAATTTTAGTTTCTAGCTTGCCAATCTCACTGGTTAGCTTCTCGATGGTTTCATGAACCAATGTTTGTTCTGTATGAAGGCTCTTGATGATGTCTTCAAGTTTTTGCTTTTCAATCAGCGCTGCTCTCGCCAGATCTTCGCGTTGTTTAGTCAGTGCTAGTGTCGCTTTATTTTGCCAATCTAGAATCTGAGTTTCGATAGCTTCAACTTTACGCGCTAGCTCTTTCTTGTCTGCGATAGCTTTTGCCGAGTTAGTGCGAACTTCTACCAGCGTGTCTTCCATTTCTTGGATAATCAGGCGAATCATCTTTTCAGGATCTTCAGCCTTATCTAATAGTGCACTGATGTTTGAATTTACAATGTCTGCAAAGCGAGAAAAAATACCCATGAGGAACTCCTTAATTACAATGATGGCAAATGCGTTCTAAATCGTTGTTCGACCCTTTACTCACTTGCTCGCAAATTTACGTTTGTTATTAAACCTACCATAAGTAATCCAAGTAGCATGCCAACTTTTAAGGCATTAATTATCAGTAGCTTACAATGTAATGGCGATTAATCCGAACCATGCTATGATGAATTTAACCAAGTATTGGTATTTTTCACCACTACAGCCTAAATGACTTCCATCAGCGCTCAGCTAATACAAGGACCCGCTATGCAGCAGAACCTCATTGGTGAATCCCCTAGCTTTCTCTCTGTTTTGGATAAAGTTTCTCAACTGGCTCCAATCGAAAGACCCATTCTGATCATTGGCGAGCGTGGTACGGGTAAAGAATTGATCGCACAAAGGCTGCATTACCTTTCAAGACGTTGGGATCAACCTTTGATCTCGCTGAACTGTTCAACCCTCAGCGAAGGTTTGATTGATTCTGAGTTGTTTGGTCATGAATCCGGTTCTTTCACGGGCTCAAAAGGCCGTCATCAAGGCCGCTTTGAAAGGGCGGAGGGCGGCACTCTGTTTCTTGATGAGCTGGCAACAACCCCGCTTGCAGTTCAAGAAAAGTTGTTACGTGTTATCGAATACGGACAATATGAACGTGTTGGCGGCCAAAAGGCTTTGAGTGCCAATGTAAGACTGGTGTGTGCAACCAATGCCGACTTGCCTGAGATGGCTTTGAAAGGCGAATTCAGGGCCGATTTACTCGATAGATTGGCGTTTGATGTGATTACTATCCCGCCGCTTCGTGAACGTAAAGAAGACATCACGTTATTGGCAGAATACTACGCAATTAAGATGTGTCGTGAATTGGAATTGGAGTTGTTTGTCGGCTTTGCTCCATCAGCCGTTGAATCGCTATTGGAGTACTCTTGGCCAGGGAATGTACGAGAGCTAAAAAACGTCATTGAGCGGGCAATCTATCAGCATGGTAAGAATCCATATCCTATTGAATCTTTGGTGTTTAACCCATTCAAACCAGCATGGAAAACAGAACAAGATTCGACGCCAGAAACTGGCAATGCTCAGTCCAACAGCCATACTTCATCTGATAGCGCTTTTTCTTTGCCGTTGGATTACAAAGCATGGCAGGAACAGCAAGACATCAAGCTACTCAATCAAGCCTTAAAACAAAGCAAGTACAACCAGAAGCAAGCCGCTGAATTACTTGGGTTAACCTACAACCAATTACGAGGAATGGTGAGGAAGTACGCGATTGTCGGACAAGCTAACGATAAATAGCTGCCCACACTAGATTATTATTTGGAGCCGAATAAATAAAATGTTAAATTGTCCGGATCTTGAGGCTCCTCTAACGCCTCGTTTCGAAAAGTATTTCTTTTTATGAAAGCACTAATAAAACTATCACTGAGCATCTGCACGCTGAGCTTTCTAGCTGGATGTGGTGAGAGTGTGGATCACGAGCAAATCCGTGAAAAAGGCTTCATTTATTGCGGCCAAGGTAATCCTAGTACCTTCAACCCACAGCTGGTTGATAGTGGTATTACCGCAGAATCACTGAGCCCTCAAATCTTCGATACACTGCTCACTCTTGATCCGATGACTTACCGACCAAAGCAGAACTTGGCGACAAGTTGGTCTGTTGATAAATCTGGTACAGAGTACACGTTCAAACTGCGCCCAAATGTTGCGTTCCAAACTACAGACTGGTTCACCCCAACTCGTAGCATGAATGCGCAAGACGTGGTGTTTAGCTTTGCACGTGTCATTGATAGTTCAAACCCATTTCATTATGTAGGCGGTGGCCTATATCCATGGTTTGCCGGAATCGACTTCAAAAACCTGATCGTCGATATCACAGCAGTTGACGACCTAACGGTGAAATTCCAATTAAGTCGCCCAGACAATTCATTTCTCAACAATATCGCCACCAGCTATGCGGTCATTCATTCTAAAGAATATGCCAATAAGCTCATTGCTGCGGACGAGAAAAATCAAATCGATTCCAACCCGGTCGGCACAGGTCCTTTCTACTTAGACGAATACCAGATCAATGACCTAGTTCGCTTGAAAAAAAACAAGCACTACTGGAAGGGAGAAGTACAAATGGACCAAGTTGTGTTTGATACTTCACAACGTGGGACAGGCACACTTGCCAAGCTTCTCCGCAGTGAGTGTGACGTGTTGAACTCACCGATTTCTAGTCAGATCCCTATTATTCAAGCTCATGAAGAGCTGAAAATTTCGGCTACACCGGCGGTTAATGTCTCTTTCATCGCGCTGAATACTGAGCACCCTGCACTGCGCGATTCTCGAGTTCGTAAAGCGCTCAACCTAGCCATCAATCGTCAGAACATTCTTGATTCTGTGTATTACGGTACAGGTACTAAAGCCTACACATTGCTTCCTCCTACGTCTTGGGCTTACCAAAAAGACAGCGTTCAAGTTCGTTATGATCGAAACTATGCAATTGCGCTTCTCAAAGAAGCTGGTGTTGAACCTGGATTAGAGCTTTCGATGTGGGTACCACTAGAGCCACGCGCATACAACCCAAGCCCAAGAAAAACCGCAGAATTGATCCAAGCAAACTTGGCCGATATTGGTATCGAGCTGAAACTCTATACCGACGATCGATTTGACCGCACACAGTTATCCTCTATTTCCTCAACAGACTTGTTGCTTACTGGCTGGATAGGCAATACGGGGGATCCAGATAACTTCTTGCGTCCACTTCTATCATGCAGCTCAGAACGCGCAGGATTAAACGTCTCTATGTGGTGTAATTCAGACTTTGATTTCCTTCTCGACTTAGCATTAGAGATCAATCAACAAAGGCACCGTGTGAACTTGTATCGACAAGCCCAAAACATTCTCAATGAAGAAGTTCCTGTGATCCCTCTCGCTCACGGCGTGCAATTCCGCGTGCACGATCGTTCGCTAACCGGTTTTAAACAGAGCCCGTTCAATGCTCAACCTTTTGACCAAGTCAGAAGAGAGGTGCAGTGATGTTTTGGTATACATTAAGACGTGTAAACTTATTCATTATTACGTTGGGGATTCTGACGTTAGTGGGTTTTGCCCTGCTTCGATTAGACCAAACCTCACCTTGGGCGATTCAAGATTTCTGGCCCGGTTGGATCAGCTATATCACTGAATTATCGACACTAAACTTTGGTCTAAGCAAACACGGTGTACCTATCATCGATGAGTTGGCCGTTGTATTCCCTGCAACGTTAGAACTGTGCTTCTTTGCCTTTGTGCTTGCGCTGTTTATCGGCATTCCTTTCGGCACGATTGCAGGTATGAGACAAGGTAAGTTTGTCGATACGACAATATCGTTTACCTCTATGGCCGGTTACTCTGCACCTATATTTTGGGTTGCGTTGCTGATGATCATGGTGTTTTCACTGCACTTTGAAATGTTCCCGGTTGGCGGTCGATACGACCTGCTTTACGAAATTGAACACGTGACTGGCTTCGCGATGATAGATGCCTTTTTTGCCGAAGGCCGCTACCGTGCACACGCACTACAAAGTGTTATCGAGCATATGGCGTTGCCTTGCCTTGTTTTAGCGCTCGCCCCAACGACTCAGGTAATCCGATTGATGAGAGCATCAGTAGCTGAAGTGATGACTCAAAACTACATCCGCGCCGCGCGAATTAAGGGTCTATCAACCAGAGAGATCATCACCCAACACGTGTTGAGAAATGCAATACCACCGATTATCCCTAAGGTCGGCGTTCAACTATCAAGTATGTTAACGCTTGCTATTATTACCGAGTCTATCTTTAACTGGCCGGGTATTGGCCGCTGGTTATTGGATGCATTATCGAATCAAGATTATGTTTCAATTCAAGCAGGCGTAATTGTAGTGGCAACCTTGGTTTTGACTGCAAACATTCTGTCCGATCTACTGGGCGCTATGATCAATCCACTGGTAAGGAAGGAATGGTATGCTAACAAATAACGTCTACCAAGAAGAACAGATTCCAACCCAGTTCGAACGTTTCTGGCGCAGCTTTCGTAGCAACAATCTGGCGATGTTTGGCTTGTGGTGTTTGGTGCTTATCATTCTGGTTACCGTCACTTCACCGTGGTTAGCACCGCATGATGCACAAGAGCAAACGGGACACCTTCTAACCCCTCCCTCGTGGGACCCTGCGGGTACGGTTGAATACTTTCTAGGTACTGATGACTTAGGCCGAGACATTCTTTCTCGCCTAATAATTGGCTCTCAACTTACTTTCGGCGCTGCGGTGGTGATTACCTTTATCGCAGCAGTCATTGGCTGTCTGATTGGCGTACTTGCCGGGATGACGCGTGGGTTGCTATCAAGCACGCTCAATCACCTGCTTGATACCGTGATGTCAATCCCATCTCTTCTGCTGGCGATTATCTTCGTAGCATTCCTTGGCTTTGGTGAGTTTAATATCTTGCTTGCCTTGTGCTTGGCACTGATTCCGCGCTTTATTCGCTCGGTGTACATTGCCGTGCACGCTGAAGTAGAGAAGGACTACATTCTGGCATCTCGCCTTGATGGTGCGAACGATTTCTACCTACTATGGAACTCAATCCTTCCTAACATTCTTACCGTGGTCGCTCTTGAAGTGACTCTGGCACTGTCAGTTGCAATTCTTGATATCACGGCGTTAGGTTTCTTGGGGCTTGGCGCTCAAGCACCAAGTACGGAATGGGGCTCTATATTAGGTGATTCGGTCGAGTTGATTTACCTTGCGCCATGGACAGTAACCCTACCCGGCTTAGCTATTATGTTTACAGTTATCGTGATTAACCTCGTCGGTGAAGGTGTTCGCCAAGCGCTAAATGCAGGAATCGAATAATGCCGTTACTTGATATTCGACATCTAACCATCGAAATTGAGACCCCTCAAGGGATGGTTAAAGCAGTAGATCGAATGAGTATTACCCTCAATGAAGGAGAAATTCGTGGCTTAGTAGGTGAGTCTGGCTCAGGTAAGAGCTTGGTTGCAAAGGCAATTGTCGGGGTTTGTAAAGAAAACTGGAAGGTTTCTGCAGACCGAATGCGCTTAGGTAATATCGACCTGCTGCAACTGACGCCGAAAGAAAGGCGACGAGTGATCGCACGCGATATCGCGATGATCTTCCAAGAGCCATCGACCTGTCTTGACCCTTCTGAAAAAGTAGGCAACCAACTCATTGAAGCGATTCCTTCCCACGCATTTGAAGGTCGTTGGTGGCAGCGATTTAAGTGGCGTAAGAAGCAGGCCATAGCGTTACTGCACAAAGTAGGTATCAAAGACCACTCTCGTCTAATGGACAGTTACTCTTATGAACTGACCGATGGTGAGTGTCAGAAAGTCATGATCGCAATGGCGATAGCTGCCAAACCAAAAGTCTTAATAGCGGATGAGCCAACCAACGATTTAGACCCAATTACGCAGTCTCAAATACTGCGTCTGTTGAGTCGTATGAATCAGATCAATAACACGACCATCGTGCTGATCGGCCATGACTTAACTACCATTACCCAATGGGCGACTCGTATTACCGTTATGTACTGTGGCCAATCTGTAGAATCTGCTGATACGCAGAAACTATTGGATACACCTAAGCACCCGTACACCGTTGCTTTGCTAAAAGCGATGCCAGACTTTAACGACTGGATTCCCCACAAGGAGAAGCTACAGTCTTTACCAGGATCAATTCCGCCGTTGCAACATCTACCTATTGGTTGTCGGTTAGGCCCACGTTGCCCATACGCGCAAAGACAATGTGTGGAGATCCCACATACTAAACGTATCAAGAACCATAAATTTAACTGTCACTTCCCTCTGAATATGGAGAAGAAAAAGAAATCATGAGTGCATTATTAGAAGTCAGCGATCTATCTAAAGACTTTACGACTCGCTCTGGTCTTTTTCGTAAGAAGATTCATCAGGCGGTGAAGCCGGTAAGCTTTTCCCTTGAAGCAGGCCAGACGATTGGTTTTATCGGTCAGAATGGATCTGGGAAATCAACATTAGCGAGAATGCTCGCAGGCATGGTTGAACCGACTGCGGGCGAGATCCGCGTGAACGGCGAAAAGCTAGAACACAAAGACTATTCAACTCGTTGTAAGCTGATTCGAATGATCTTCCAAGATCCGAATACATCACTTAATCCACGCATTCAGATTGGTCGAATTCTTGAAGGCCCATTGAAGCGAAATACCAACATGCCACCAGAAGCCCGTATGCGCCGCGTGAAAGACACGTTATTACGCGTTGGTCTCCTTCCGGAACATGCTTACTTCTACCCTCAGATGCTTGCTGCGGGCCAGAAACAGAGGGTTTGTTTGGCTCGTGCCTTGATACTTCAGCCATCCATCATTGTCGCTGATGAAGCGTTAAATGGTTTGGACATGGCAATGCGCTCTCAAATTATTAACTTGTTCTTAGAGCTGCAAGAAGAGATGGGCGTGTCGTTCGTTTACGTATCTCAACACCTAGGTATTGTTAAGCACATCACCGACAAGATCATCGTGATGCACGAAGGCAATGTGGTTGAGAGCGGTGAAACGGATCAAGTGCTGACCAACCCAACTCACCAAATCACGCAAAGACTGGTTGAGAGCCATTTCTCCAAAGCGCCCAACCACTAAACTGGTTTCGCTTTTTCACTCGCCACTAGAGGGGGTAACGCATGCTAACAAAAGCTTCAATGCTTCCCCTCTTGCTTGCAACTCTCTCCTTTAACGCCGTAAGCACTCCGCTTACTTGGTTAGATAGAACCTTCGTTGAAACCGCGTTTTATAACGTCGCGCTGCAACACGAATATTCCCAAGGCAATAAACCACTGGCCAAATGGAAACAACCGATCAAGATTTGGATTGATCATCGAGTGGGCGATGAAGAACTGCATCAAGAACTTACCGAGCTTCATATCCAACATTTATCCGAAGTCACTCAACACCCTATAACAATCGTCAGCAAGGAATCTGAAGCGAACGTTAAATGGATATACACGAGGCAGAGCCAGTGGTTGTCAGAGGCGAAATCGGTACTGAAACTCAAATCGACTCAGCATTTAAATAACGCTATCTGCACGGCGGGTTATCGAACCAATTCTAAAAGTGAGATTGTTTACGCTGGGATTGTGATTCCCGTAGATCAGGCAAGATCGCGAGGTAAGCTAGTCGCCTGTATCGTAGAAGAGATCACACAGGTTCTAGGTCTGCCGAATGATTCAGATAAAGCCTACCCTTCTATTTTCAACGACCACACGCCAGAAGACTTGTTATCACCTCTAGATGTGGTGCTACTGCAACTACTGTATGAACCAGAATTGAAAGCTGGAATGACAGAATCGGAAGTAAAACCTATCGTTCGAAAGGTACTGAAGAGATACAGTAAAACAGGTGTGCTTCAACAAGCTTCTAAAGCCGCACAGCAAGCGCCCTTGTATCAGTTGATTGGGTATTGAACGAATATACGTTGGAAGCAAGCTTAGGTGGGATAATTGAATGATAGCGCTGCCTGAGAAAGGCAACGCTGACTTACGGTGTTACTGTATAACGAAAGAACTAGCGCTTAGCTGCCTGTTTCTTCAACTCGAAATCGAACTCATCAGGGAACAAGATAACGCCCTCTTCTTGTTCGTTCGGGAACACCACAACAGCAAGCTCGTCGTCTTCTAGACCATTCGTCCAGCGACTATGCCATTTGTTTAGCGAGATAGACTCAGCTTTACACTCAGACCAATCACCCGTTGCCCATGACTCTGCGAACTCTTGGTTTGGCCATACTGGAACACAGTCTTCATCTTCTGTGTTAAGCATTACACAACCGTGTTCATCGGTTAAGATCCATACTTCACGGTTTGCTACGATTTCTTTCACACAGTACTTCAGGCGTTGCTCGCCCGTATACTTGTTGATTTCAGCGATTTTTTTATCGTCTAGCTGTATAGTCATCTTAATTTCCTACTTTAGTCAGTAACTTTGTTCTTAAAGCTATTTTATGCCGAGTACTTTTAACTTCAAACATTATCGATGAAGAAGAAAATCTACTTCAAAGAAAAACGCCTGCTAAAGTAGCAGGCGTTTATTATTTAAGTGACTTGATTAAACAAGCTCACCTTGTAGCCAAGGCCAGCCTTGCTTCTTACGGCTTAGTGTATTTTCCATCATCAATACGCCGTCTTTCTCGTGCTTAACTAATTTCTCAGCCCACTCACCTTTGTAAAGAAGACGAGTTTGCGCAGTAGTGATGTCAGTTAGCATTACCGCAGCAAATGCTAGACCGTCTTTCTCACAACGCTCTTCAAGATCAGCTTCTAGAGCTTCAATCATGCCGTCTACTTGCTCAAGAGTCGCAAGTTCAACTTGACCAACAACAACATCGCGACCATTGAATGGGTAGCCTTTAAGGTCTTTTTCTACTAGCTGTGCAGCAGATAGGCCTTCGATGTTTGTCTTAGCGATTAGAAGTGCTTTGATGAATGCATCAACGTCTTCTACACCTGCGATTTCAGCAAGTTCAGCAACCGCGTCTTTGTCTTTTTGAGTACATGTTGGAGATGCGAAACCAACTGTGTCTGAAAGAATTGCAGACATCATTAGCTTAGCGATTTGTTGAGAGATAGCGTGACCTTCAATCTTGAACATGTTGAAAAGTACAGTGTTTGTACAACCAACAGGCCAGATCCAAGCTTCCATTGGGTTTACTGTCATCACATCGCCGAGACGGTGGTGATCGACAATACCTACGATCTCTGCTTCAGCAACATCGTCTGGTGCTTGTGCTAGATCTGAGTAGTCTACTAGCCAGATTTTCTCACCAGCAACAGAAGTACGAAGCTCTGGTTTTTCAGCGCCAGCAACTTCTAGAATGTGTTGAGTTTCGCGGTTGATCTCGCCTTGGCGAATTGGTGTCGCTTCCTCGCCACGAGCTTTAAGAAGCTCTGTTGCAACTAACGCACTACAAATACTGTCACTATCAGGGTTTTTGTGACCAACAACTAAAATCATGTTTCTTCCTATTACACTAACAATTATGACTCTACCTTTAGAGCCTCTCTTTATTAGCCATACTTTACCTCATTTTTTTAGATTGGTCATGTTTCCTAGGTTTAGCCAATAGTAACAATAGATAAAAAAACAACGAATGCAATTGATAATTATTATCATTCGTATATATTTATCTTAAGCCACTAATTTTGAGTAACACCTATGGATCGTCTAATCTCTTTTTTGCCAAGCAGTCGTGCTTCGAAAACAACTCAGTTTTCACTGTCATTTAAGCGACTGCTATTACCTATCTCACTTGCCGCTCTTGTGGCCGCTCCCGCTACACGTGAATTGACGGTGACCACTCTGTCAGACGCGTTCTGGGCAGTGTCTTGCTATGTTGCTTTAACCTTGGCGATTTACCACTGGTTAAGCCTTTACATCAATAAGGACAACGTCTTTAACAAGCTTGTACATCAGTCTCGTTCAAACCAAGTGGTATTTGCGGCACTCATGGGGGCTTTACCCGGTTGTGGCGGTGCAATTGTGGTAACCACGCAATTTATATCCGGCAAACTCGGGTTTGGTGCGGTTGTTGCGGTGCTTGTTTCCACGATGGGTGACGCAGCCTTCCTGCTGATTGCTAGCGAACCTAAAACTGGTTTAGCCATGATGGCGATGGGCGTGATTGTGGGTACTGCTTCAGGTCGAATCATTAACCTATTCCATGCCGATGACTTCTTACGTCCAAAACAGACTGAGCAAAATGAAGCCTCCAACAGCTGTGCTTCCCAATCTCAAGACAAAGAAGCGGTATCTAAAAAGGCGATCAATCTGCAAGGCTACCTATGGTCAGTCCTAATTATTCCCGGTGCAGCGGTGGCCCTACTTGGCTCTTTTCAAGTCGATGTCAACGAGCTGCTCGCTTTGCCTGAAATGTCAATGGAATGGGTGGGAACAATTTTACTGATTAGCTCAATGTTTCTGTGGGGGCTGACCCGTGAAATTGAGGATTACAAATCAGCTGTGAGTGAGGACGAAAAATGTGTAGGCTCTCATCCACTGCAAAAGACCGCTCAAGACACAAACTTTGTTACCGCTTGGGTGGTGGTTGCCTTTCTTTTCTTTGAATTTGGCTCTGTCATTGCAAATGTCGATTTTGCGACGCTATTCTCAAGCTGGGGCATCATGCTCCCCCTGGCTGGCGTGTTGATGGGTTTGCTACCGGGCTGTGGACCACAATTATTGGTCACTAGCTTATACCTTTCAGGCGCACTACCACTTTCGGCTCAGGTAGGTAACGCAATTTCAAATGATGGTGATGCACTATTTCCTGCGATTGCGATGGCACCGAAAGCAGCACTGGTCGCAACCTTGTATTCAAGTGTGCCCGCTTTAATCTGTGCTTATGGCTATTGGTTTATGTTTGAGATCTAACTTGATCAGAGCTAACTCCATAGGCTTCTGTAAGGTCGGTACTTTGTATCGGCCTTTTTGTTTCCGCGTCATTGCTTCTGTCACCTATCTCAAACAGCACGTTACAGCCTATCTCAAAAACGCCCTCTATTCGCCTTGTCACAAGGCTTATTAGAAACAGCAACACAGATATCTAAAATACAAAAAGCCCCCGTAAGAGTGCTTACAGGGGCTTTAATTCAAGCTTTAATCTTAGCTTTTAAGCGAGATGCTTAAGAAACTTCGATTGGACCACCGAATGAAGTTACTGGAGGCAGTTTGCCTTGGAACTTCTCGAAGTCTACCAAACATGTGTTTGCTGACGTTGCTTGAGCAAGTTCAGACGTACCGATATCTTGAGTCAGTGTGTTTGGATCGCCGTATGTATCTAGCGCGCCCACTTTCTCGTTGATCGGACCGTACCAAGCACCTTCTTCGATACGAACAACACCAGGAGCATAGCTATCCATTAGAACAGCACCCGCTAGTAGTTGACCACGGTCGTTGAACACACGTACTACGTCACCATCTTTGATGCCTTTCTTCTTAGCATCTACTGGGTTGATGTAGATTGGCTCACGACCTTGTACCGCGTAAGTCGCACGCCACTCTTCAGATTCACACATCTGAGAGTGAAGACGCTTGTCTGGGTGACAAGATTGTAGCCAGTACGGGTGTTTGTCAGAACCTGGACCACCGTGTGAACGTTCAGATTTCTCGAACCACATTGGGTGTTCTTGACAGTGCTCGTAACCCATGTTGCCTACAGTACGGCTTGTAATTTCGATGAAACCAGAAGGTGTACCTAGAGCATTGATCTCTGGGTCTTCACGGAATGAAGCGTGACGAGTCCATGGCTTACCTTTACCGAAGTCTAGGAAACCTTTTTCCCAGAACTCAGCAAACTCAGGCATTTCGAAGCTACCTTCGTTTGAAGCGCGACATTCGTCGTACAGAGATTTAACCCACTGCATTTCATCCATACCACGCGTGTAATCGTCGTAACGACCCCAACGCTTAGTTAGGCTAGACATGATCTCGAAGTCAGTCTTAGACTGGAACAGAGGATCAACTAGTTTGTGCATCGCGATCAAACCACGGCCAGAGTATGCACCGTAACCATCGATATCGTTACGCTCCCACTGAGTACATGCTGGAAGCACGATATCAGAGTGACGACAAGTTGCAGTCCAAGCGAAATCAACAGCCACTACAGTTTGTAGGCTCTTGAATGCTTTACGCATCTTGTTGCGATCTTGGTGGTGGTGCCACGGATTGTTACCACTGAATACCATCATTTTGATATCAGGTAGTGTTACCGTTGAACCGTTCGCTTTGATCTTCTTACCTGGCTCTAGCAGGCTATCTACCCAACGAGCAACAGGGATTACGCGGCTGTAACCGTTGTAATCAGTGTTAGTGTGCTTAGGCGATTGACCCTGGTCGATGTTCAGCGGGAAAGAACCCGGAGCAGCGAAGCCAGTTGAAGATACACCGATACCTGAGTAGTGGTGACCGTAAGAGATACCGCCGCCAGGTAGACCAATTTGGCCAACCATTGCTGCGATAACTGCACACATCCAGTAAGGCTGTTCACCGTGCTCTTGACGTTGGATACTCCAACCCACAAGAATCTGTGTACGACCGTTAACCAGCATCTTAGCGAATTCACGGATAGAGTCCGCGCTTGCACCACAGATTTCTGCAGCCCATTCTGGTGTCTTCTCAACTTTATCTTTCGTTTCACCTTGAACGTACTTGATGAAGTCTTCAAAACCTAGACAGTAAGTTTCGATGAACTTCTTGTCGTATAGATCTTCGTTGTAAAGAACGTGAGCAACACCAAGCATGAACGCCACATCAGTTTGTGGGTTGATGTACATTTGCTCGTTTTCTAGGTAACGGCCTGTTTTGTTTTTAACAGGGTCAACAGAAACAACGTTGATCTCTTTCTTAGCAACTTTTTCTTTCAGCTGTTCTAGGTATGCGAACGACTCGTGCGTCTCACATGTCCAACCTACTTGCAGGTTTTTAACTGGATCGTTACCCCAAAGAACAATGTTGTCACTGTTTTCTAGGATAAGTTCCCAAGATGTACCTTGCGCGTAAACTTCAGTCGAACCTAGCACGTAAGGCATGATCGTTTGACCAGCACCTGTTGAGTAGTCACCGATTTTCTTCACAGAGTAACCGTGAAGTGCCATTGCACGTTGCATGTGGTTAGTACAGCTGTGGAACTGACCAGTTTGTCTCCAACCAGTTTGACCGGTGTGAAGTGCCCATGGACCGTAATCTTTCTGTACGCGTTCTAGTTCGCGGTAAACAAGGTCTAGTGCCTCGTCCCAAGTCACACGAATAAAGCGGTTGTTACCACGCGTGTCTGCGCTGTATTTATGCTTCTTCAACCAATCTAGGCGAACCATTGGGTAACGCACACGTGATGGGCTGTAGATAATGCCTTTAATACCTTTCAACATCTCAGTTGGGTGTTGATCGATTTCTAGAGGTTTAATTTCTTGTACTTTACCCGCGTAAACACGAGCTCGGAATGCACCCCAGTGAGAACCAGAGACTTTCCACGCGCCGTCTGTTTCTGCAGCAGACGCTGATGCCGACGCCAATAAGCTTGGACCGATAACCGATGCCGCACTTGTAGTAGCGACACCTTTCAGAAAACTTCTTCTTGTAATTGCCATTGTGTTACTCCAATTGACGTCTTATTAGTGATGGCCTTCAGAAAAATCTGATGAGTGCTTCTGTAGATACTTAAGAACAAGTGCTTCTGTATCTGTATCGAAGTTAACGAACGCAATCATACCATCTAGCATGCCTACCCAACCGTTAGCGCTGAAGTGAGCTTCATCTGGCTGTGAGTGACACGTTGAACAGTTAGATTGGTACGCTTGACCCGCTGCGTTCCAGATTGGATCGAAGTTATCAACCATAGACTCTTTCTTCATCCAAAGTGCTAGGTTAACTTCTTCCCAAGGAAGACCAGTTAGCTCATCTTCTTTCTTCTCACCAACAGTGATTACGTCACTTTGAGATACTTCTTTCGTCAAGATTGCAGTCGAGATGTTCATACCGAAGTCTTCTTGGATTACACGTCCGAAGCCTTTCGCTTTACGCCAACCGTCGATTTGAATCTTAATCATGTCGCCTTTTTCGTCGATCACTGCAACTTTACTTGCAGGGCTTAATAGACCCGCTTCAACTGTTGCTGTCTCATCCGTATACATTGGTAGGTGACGAATAGAGATTACGTCTGAACCATTTGCGTAAGATGTGCTGCTTGCTACATTTTCTAGCTCGCCAACAATACCGCTTGCTGATGCCATATCTAATGGAAGGTTGTGAGCAATACCTTTGTGACAGTCAACACAGCTTTGATCACGCTCTGCCGCGTTTTTCATCTGGATACGCGCTGTTGGGCGCATGTTTTCGAAATCCATTGAATCGTAGTTGTGGCAGTTTTTACACTCTAGAGATTTGTTCGAAGAGAAACGATCCCATTCATGTTTAGCCAATTCGATACGACGAGCTTCGAATTTCTCAGGTGTATCTAGGTCACCAAATACTTGAGCGAATACTTCTTTAGATGCTTGCATCTTACGAGCGATTTTTGCTGTCCATTCATGTGGAACGTGACAGTCAGGACAAGTCGCGCGTACACCAGAAGTGTTTTTCCAGTGAACCGTTTCTTGTAGTTCTACGTATACGTTGTCACGCATGGTGTGACAGCTTACACAGAATTCTTCTGTATTTGTGTGCTCTAGAGCTGTGTTAAAACCGCCCCAGAAAATAACACCGGCGATAAAGCCACCCATAGTTAGTACACCAAGACTGATGTGTACCGCAGGGCGAGTCATTGTGCGCCATAATTTAACTAAAAATGATTTCATGTTTAGCTCTCTTAAATATTGATTTTAAAAAATGTTGTTACTAGAGGGCATTACATGCCGCCGTGAGCACCTGGAGGTCCGAATACAAACACTTGCAGTGCCCAAACTAGGAAGCCGTAGCCGCCTACAAAAGCCACACTTAATATTGGAAAGAGAACCACCGCGATGAAGAGGAAAGACTTCCACTCCAACGAGCGTTTTTCGCCAGTTTCAATTTTATTAACATCACTCATACATTTTGCCTATTTTGTATTTAGTAATTTCGAGTAACCCATTCTATGGGGCTAAAGTTCTTAAGTATCTAACAACAAATTTTAGACCATACTCAAAGTAGGGTTCAATCAAATCTCCTGTTATAACCCTTGCTAATCAATACTTTTTTGAGCTCATCCAAAGTTGTTTTTAGTTAAACAAAGTTATTAAAAAGTATTAACAAATGTGAAGAATTAAGTATATTTCACAAATGTTAAATTCCAACACTCACACAACCTTATTGTAACCAATTTTAACGTTTTACCTACTAAGTAGTAGCTAAAAATGCCTTAAACAACCAATATTTTGTACTTTGGTTGTTAAATAATTGAGCACTTTTTGAATCGACGGGTTTGAAGCTGAAATGCATCATTTGGCACTTTCAGATATGATGGGGACCTACTTAAAAGGAAGCTCTATGCAAGACGTTATTGATATATCTTGGTGGCAGTTGTTGCTCTTCGGTTCACTTCTCTTTCTGCCCATTGCCATCAACCACAAGCTGAAACTCGGCCTTGGAAAAGAAGCCTCTATTAGCATCATTCGCATGGTTATTCAGCTGTTTCTTGTGGGTCTTTACCTAGAATATTTATTTACTTTGAATAGTTTGTGGGTCAATTTGTTGTGGTTATTTGCCATGATAATTGTCGGTGCGAGCTCGATTGTTGAGAAGTCTAAGCTACCGAGACAGCTATTATTAGCGCCTGTTGCCGTAAGCCTTGCCGTAACCTGTGTACCCATCGTCTTGTTTATCTGCTTTTTCATCATTAAACCGACACCGCTTTTTAACGCGCAGTACCTTATCCCGATCGCAGGAATGTTATTGGGTAATAGCTTAAGCAGTAATATAGTGGCATTGCAGAACCTGTTTGGTGCTTTTGAAACACAGAAATCAGAATATGAAGCAGCAATCGCGTTAGGCGCGTCTCCCTCCTACGCTGCAGCACCGTTTGTACGCAATGCAATACAGAAAGCGATGTCCCCTATCATGGCCTCTATGGCAACCACAGGCTTAGTAACGCTGCCAGGAATGATGACAGGACAAATTCTTGGGGGGGCGTCACCGATGATCGCGATTAAGTATCAACTGATGATCATGCTGGCGATTTTCGTGATGATGAGTTGCTCTTTAGCGCTTGCCCTTCACCTCTCATTGAAGACTTCCCTGACCAAAGAAGGTCGAGTCCTCGCTCAAATAAAACCGGCAAAATAGCCTCTCTACTCCCCTTAGATCTGGTTACTCACTGAATTTGAGACAGGTTATCCACAGAAATTGTGGATAACCAAATCAAGATAGATCCTTTTTTGTCCACTTTCACTCGAGAAAAGATCATTACCGTTGATCCTTCGGTGTTTTCAAAGAGATATACACATATGGTGAGCAGCGCTGTTGAGTGTTCAGATGATCATTAGAGGGGTGAAGAAGTAGGTTTTCCACAAATAAAAAACGGCCTGCAATGCAGACCGTCTTGTAAATGTCATAAGTCAGTTCAGTGTTTCCACTGAGCTTTAGCGCATCTCGTCAACTGAGTTAAGTACGCCACTTTTGTTGATAGAGCCACCTTTATTAGTCACGCAGGTAGATCAACCAATACCACATGCCGACAAAGATACCGCCACCAATGATGTTACCTATAGTAACGGGCAGCAAGTTGTTCATCAGAAAGTCCATCATGTTCAGGTCAACGTAATCCGCAGGGTTAGCGCCCGTCATTGTCCAGAATTCAGCAGGAGCAAATGTTTTAATGCCGATAGCTAAAGGGACTTGGAACATATTCGCAATACAGTGCTCGAAACCAGCTGATACGAACATCGCAACAGGTAAAATCATTACCGCGATTTTGTCGGTAAGTGTACGTCCACTAAACGTCATCCATACCGCGATACAAACCAATACATTACACATGATACCAAGCGCGATAGCTTGGATAAAATCATGGTGCATCTTGTGTTGGGAAATCGCCATTGCATTTAAACCAACCTGGCCATGGTCAAACATGTACTGTTTAGTCAGAAGCATACATGCCACCAGCAACAATGCGCCAATCAAGTTACCTACATAAACCGTAGCCCAGTTCTTGACGAGCGTGCGCCAAGTAATTTTACCACTTGCACGAGCAACCAGAGTAAGCACCGAACTGGTAAATAACTCACCACCGGTAACAACAACGAGAATTAAGCCCAGGCTAAATGCAAGGCCACCTAATAGGCGAGTAATACCCCAAGGCAAATCACCAGCACCGGTCGTTACGATGGTGTAGAACACAAACGCAATACCGATATGGATGCCAGCTGAAATCGCTAGGAGAAAAGATTTGATTGGATCTTTAGTTGCTTTACCTACGCCAATATCTGCAGCGCGCTCAGCCATTTGTGGCGGTAATAATGAGTCAAATTGGTTTAGATTCATGATGATTTACATTTTGAAACATGTCGTCGGGAGCGCGATAATCCTCTCTTTCATTTCTGAATTCAAGAGCTATTTTAAGCTCGAATTTCCTTCAACAACTAAGAAAACGCCAAACCTTCAATGATATTGAAATTTCTTACGACTTTAGTAGTAAAAAGAAAACTCTGATGAATGAAAAACTACCAACGATAAAAACAAAACATCTATAAATATCAACAAGTTACGTTAAAACCATAAGAATGACGTACACTATAGCCGTGTTTTGAGAGCTTTTCTTTTCAGATTTTGACATAGATCAACAGAACGTAAAAAAGCGCCCTGAGGCGCTTTTAAGTCAGTCACAAATAAAGACATTGGTTATGCTAAACCGAAGGTTCAATCACTTCTTCTGATGATAGTTCTAGAGCCGGGTTCTCTAGATTTGTTTCAATACTCGGCGAGATCGCATCAGAATCACTTTCGTTGGCAACTTTACCACCTAAGCTTTTCAAACTATCGACTAGTTCTTCTAAGCTTTTTATGTGAGCATCGCTCTTCGTAATCTGCTCACCGAGCAACTCACTATGCTTGGTTGCTTCAGACAATTGCTGTGCTTGCTTCTGGTTTTCAGATTCCAGGTTAGCCAATTGCTCAGTCAAAGTTTCAATCTCTGACTTTAATAGCCCTGTCATGTCGGAGCTTTTTAACGCTTTAATACTCGCTACAATCTTTTGAGATTGCTGACGTAACCCAACATCACGGTAATCTTCATCATTGACGATTTGTGAAATACTCAGTAGTTGGTTCTCTGCATTCAAAACCGACTGTTCGAACTTGTCGCCTTTTACACTCGCCAGCACTTTGACTTCATGAGCGACACTGCGCACGTGGTTCAATTCAAACTCAGCAGCGTGAACCGCATCTTCAATGATCGACTTTTCACGAGGGCTGGCTTTCACTTGGCTTTCGGCCAACGCAATTTGAGATGCTGCCTTAGCAAAGGTCAGCGGAGCAACATCATAAAAATCTTCATCTTCCAAGAACTCTAATTCGTTCTTCAAAGGTTCGATGTATTTCTTATGCGCCACTTTAACTTCTAGTAAGCGAGCATTGTTAAGAAACTCCACCTGCGCTTCTTGAGCGTCTTCAAGCTCATCGACCAGCACATATTCGAACAACTCGCTGTATTCTGAATACAAACGTTTGTAGCTCGAAGTAAACATGGTATCTGCGCCAAGAAACTTCAGGTAATCCATTTGGACAATCGAATCAGCGAGTACTCGGTCAGCCTTCTTCTTTAACACTAAGATCGAGTCATAATTTGATTTGATCAACGCTATTTTTTCATCAAAGGCTTCAGCGTAAGTCAGGCTCGAAAAAATGGAGTAGCTCTTGGTTATCCGAGTTTCGTCTTTCAGTAAGTCCGCATAAATGCTTTCAGCATCATCCCATGCGTCTAATAGTTCATTGTAATTCTCTGGTGCATAGAGAGACAATTGAGCATGGTCTTCAAGCTTAACTTCCCATTCGGAGTAAACGCTTTGGACAGACTGAAATGAACGGACCTCTATTGTAGATTCATTATTGTTGTTTGTGGTTTGGTTCGCGTCTGTCTGCTCTGAGGGTGTGCTTTGACAACCTGAGATAGCAAATAGCATACTGATCGTTAATGCTACTTTGTTCGCTCTCACTTATGCATATCCTTTTTATACAATATTCGCTCAATGCAAATTATTTCTAGTCACAATATATTACAACCACTTAGCAATAAACATCATTGATGATTTAAGTGGGTGCAAATCACCCAATATAACCAAAATAAACCCATCACTCGATGATTAATCAATCAATTTGGTATCACTTATCAATTCTCCTTATTTGCTATTGCCTGAGCCGTGAATGCGCACTAAGGTGAAGGTAGAGAACGTTATGAATATATAGGTTAATTATGAAGTACAACGCTGAACATATTGCTGATTTAAACCTCCTTCTTCAATTTGATGTAAGTAGCGCTGCTACTGGAATTAAAGTTCATCAAGAGGCTGCTCAAGAAACTCAAGACGCTGTTAAGCGCCTATTCGAAAAAAACCTTTGTACTCAGCCAGACGGCGGTTATTTAACAGATGAAGGTATCGAGATGGCAGAGCGCGCAGATAAGCTACTTCGCGTACTTAAATAAAGCTCCATTGTTCTAGTAAAAACTCCACTCGCTTCGGCCGTGGAGTTTTTTCATTTTTGGGCCAAGGTTTGTTAGGCTTATTGTAAATCCATAGCTTGTCGTTGTGAGGTACAGATGGCTTCTATATTTATTGTCGGTGCAGGATGGGTCGGTGCACCTTTATCCAAACATCTAGAAAAACATGGTAACCGAGTGGTGGTCACGAAAACGACCCAAGCGGGAGCGGAGGCCATTGGTAACGAACGAATCCCATGTGAAGTGTTTAGTTTTGACTCATCAAAGCCAGAACAGACTATCGGGCGACTCTATTCACTGTTACTCGAAAACAATACTGAAATTGTAATTGGCAGCTTCCCTCCTGGCTTTAGAAAAGGAGCAGGACAAGAGTATGCCGACTACTGGCAGCAACTCACCAATGCATGTCAAAAGGCCAACATTAAAAAGCTCATTATGGTCAGTTCAACTACGGTATACCCAACCAAGCCGGGTGTGTTGAATGAGCTGGATGCATCGCTCCCCCTTTCAACCTCAGGTAACGAGAACGCATCTTCATTTTCCGATAACGCGCGAATCATGCTGCAAGCTGAACAGTCAGTGATTGATTCAGGTATCGACTACACCATTCTTCGCTTTAGTGGATTAATAGGTCCAAGTCGTCACCCATCAAGGTTTGCTAGTAAGCTAAAGCAAGTGAGTACTCAAGCTCCAGCCAACATGCTGCACCTTGATGACGCGATTGGCGCTGTCGATTTCGCTATCAGTCAGCTGCACAACGAAGTGGTTAACGTGACGACGCCAAATACGGTCAGTAAGGCGGAGTTTTATGCCGCAGCACTGAAAAGCGCCAACAGCAGTGAGCCTCTACCCGCTGTTGTTGATACCCCAGACAAATTAATCTCTTCGAAGAAGATTCTCGATTTAGGTTATTCATTTAAATTCGAATCCACATTGGATGCACTTCATGACTGAACAATCTATGGCTAACAAATATCCCAACACAAAACTGCACCGCTCGGTAGACACCCTTTGGAACTTTATGTCGATGGGTCACAAGGTTACGCCTTCAGACTGCATCTTTGTATTGTGCAGCAATGATACTCGCGTCGCTGAATATGCAGCTGAGCTTTATCACCAACAGATCGCGCCTTACATTGTTTTTTCTGGTGGTGTGGGACGCTTTACCGAAGGAAGCTTTGAGCGCTCAGAAGCTGAAACATTCGCTTCTATCGCACGAGATTGTGGTGTGCCTGACTCTGACATTATCATAGAGAAACACGCGACAAACACTGGGGAAAATGTCCGCTTCACTCATGAGTTACTGAAAGAGCAAGGGTTATCACCGAAGAGGCTAACCTTAGTTCAGAAGCCCTTTATGGAAAAACGAACTTACGCGACCTTTAGTAAACAGTGGCCTGACGAAACGTCCGAGATAACCGTGACATCACGTTGGCAAAATTGGGATGATTACTTTAATGAAGAGTTGCCGTTAGACATGGTGTTAGGTGCATTGATTGCTGATTACGAACGAATCAAATCCTACCCAGAGAAAGGCTTTCAGGTTGAGATGCCCATCCCCGATGACGTTGACCACGCCTATCAAGCATTGAAGAAGCTCGGATTCGAATAAGTCTCCAATAAAGTAAAAGCTAGGCTTGGCATAAAGTAAAAACATAAGTTCAGTAAACAAAAACGGTGACACTTGGTCACCGTTTTTCATTCTTTCCTGTTAGTAACAACAGCAAATAGTTTTGCTTATTTACCTAATGCTTCTTTGTAGTGCAGACGGCAAACAGAAACGTATTTGTCATTGCCACCAATTGCCACTTGATCACCTTCAGCGATCGCGACACCGTGCTCATCGGTACGAATAACCATGTTCGCTTTACGGCCACAATGACAGATGGTTTTCAGCTCCACCAGCTTGTCCGCCCAAGACAGTAAGTAACGGCTACCTTCAAACAGCTCGCCCAAGAAGTCAGTGCGTAAGCCATAACACAGCACAGGAATATGAAGTTTATCCACTACTTCTGTAAGCTGATACACCTGCTCTTTCGACAAGAATTGACACTCATCGATCAACACACAGTGACGCTTCTCTTCGTCGTTCAGCTTTTTGATCGCATCAAACATGTTAGTGTCATTTTTAAAAAGTTGAGCTTCAGATTGCAGACCAATTCTTGAGCTTACTTTACCGATACCATAGCGATCATCCAATGCAGCCGTGAAGATCACTGGCGTCATACCACGTTCTTGGTAGTTGAATGACGATTGAAGAAGCGTTGTTGATTTACCCGCATTCATTGCCGAGTAGTAAAAATACATCTGAGCCACAGAAATATTCCTGTTAAATAAAATTGAATATGAAAAGGTGAAATTAGAGAATTTTTGCTAGAAAAAAGGGCTGAAAATCAGCCCTTTTTTATAAGATTTACTTGCGACGCCAAGTCGTACCTTCTGGGCCGTCTTCTAGAACGATGCCTAACTCGTTTAACTTATCACGTGCAAGGTCGGCATTTGCCCAATCCTTTGAAGCTCGAGAGTCGTTACGCAGTTTGATCAACGCTTCGATTTCAGCCACTTCGTCATCGTTACCAGCCGCATCACCTTGTAGGAAGGCTTCTGGCTCTTGGTGAAGAATACCGATGATGTCCGCTAGTTCACGCATCAATGCACCAAGTCCGCTTGCTTTTTCGATGCTTTCAGGCTTGATACGGTTGATTTCACGCGCCATTTCAAACAGCACTGAGTAAGCTTCAGGCGTGTTGAAATCATCGTTCATCGCAGTAGAGAAGCGAGTTACGTACTCTTCGCCACCAGCAGGAGCTGCGGTAAGGTCTAGGCCACGAAGTGACGTGTATAGACGCTCTAGCGATGCGCGAGCTTGGTTTAGGTTGTCTTCACTGTAGTTCAGTTGGCTACGGTAGTGACCAGACATTAGGAAGTAACGCACTGTTTCAGCATCGTAGTGTGCTAGCACATCACGGATAGTGAAGAAGTTACCTAGTGACTTAGACATTTTTTCTCTGTCTACCATCACCATGCCACTGTGCATCCATGTGTTTACATAGTCAGTACCATGTGCACAGCAAGATTGCGCGATTTCATTCTCGTGGTGTGGGAATTGTAGATCTGAGCCGCCACCGTGGATATCGAAGTGATTACCTAGAATAGACGAGTTCATTGCTGAACATTCAATGTGCCAACCTGGACGACCTGGACCCCATGGTGATTCCCATGTTGGTTCACCTGGCTTAGACATCTTCCAAACCACGAAATCTAGCGGACTACGTTTTGCAGAGTCTATGTCAACACGAGCGCCAGCTTGAAGCTGATCAAGGTCTTGCTTAGAAAGCTTACCGTATTCTTCGAACTTCTTAACTTCGAACATTACGTCGCCGTTACTTGCAACATATGCGTAGCCGCGTTCAATCAGCTTTTCAACAAGTTCGATGATTTCAGTGATGAAATCCGTTGCACGAGGTTCAACGTCTGGACGCTTCATGTTCAACGCATCGAAATCAGCGTGCATTTCGCCGATTAGACGATCAGTCAGAGAGTCACAAGACTCGCCGTTTTCGTTAGCGCGCTTGATGATTTTGTCATCAATATCTGTGATGTTACGAACGAAGTTCAAATCGTAACCAAGGTAACGAAGGTAACGAGTTACTACGTCGAAAGAAACGAACGTACGACCATGACCAATGTGACAGAGATCGTATATGGTTACCCCACAGACATACATGCCGACTTTGCCAGCTGTAATTGGTTTGAATTCCTCTTTCTGTCTTGTGAGCGTGTTATATATCTTCAGCATGATCTCTATCTATTTTGTGTATTAATCAAAAATAAGCTCGCAGTATAACAAGTCATACCTTAATAGGTAATCCCCAAAAGCAGGAATTACCTCAAACATCTGAGTTAAGTGAATGATTTGATGATTTGAAAGTCCGCCAACATGCGCTAGAATTCGAACTTCATATTAAAAAGACAGTAAGGTAACAATCATGATCATCCTTCACACAAATTTTGGTGACATCAAAGTTCAACTAAACGAAGAAAAAGCACCAGAAACAAGCGCAAACTTCCTACAGTATTGCCGTGACGGTTTCTACGACAACACACTATTCCACCGTGTTATCGATGGTTTCATGATTCAAGGCGGCGGCATGACTTCTGGCCTTAAAGAAAAGGCAACTCGTGCAACTATCAAGAACGAAGCAAACAACGGTCTAGCGAACAAAGTTGGTACGCTAGCAATGGCTCGTACTATGGAACCGCATTCAGCGAGCTCTCAGTTCTTCATCAACGTTAACGACAACTCTTTCCTAAACTTCCGTAGCGAAAGCCTAGACGGTTGGGGCTACTGTGTATTCGCAGAAGTTGTTGAAGGCATGGACATCGTAAACAAGATCAAAGGTGTTAGCACTGGTTCTATGGGTATGCACCAAGATGTACCTCTAGAAGAAGTGATCATCACTGGTACTACAATCGAAGCTTAATTCATCGCTTTCGGTTAGTATTGATGAGCCGATAAAATCAGGATATAGGGAGCGAATCGCTCCCTTTTTTTAGACCTATGAAAACATATTTTATATCAGATCTGCACCTTGCTCCCTCACGACAAGACATCACCGACTGCTTCCTAACCTTCATGAAGAACGAAGCGGTAGAAGCGGATGCACTCTACGTATTAGGTGACCTTTTCGAATTCTGGATTGGTGACGACGACAAAAGTGAGTTCGCGACTTCTATCCGCCAAGCATTTATTGATTTGGTAAAAACAGGCGTACCTTGCTACTTCACTCAAGGTAACCGTGATTTCCTTGTCGGCAAAAAGTTTGCCAAGCAAACCGGTGTGAAACTGCTAGACGAAGTATCGACTATCGATATTTATGGCCAAAAAGCGGTTGTGTTACATGGTGATACTCTATGCACCGAAGATGTAAAGTATCTCGCCTTCAGAGAAAAAGTACATCAACCATGGCTTCAATGGGTCTTCAACAGAATTCCATTTTTCATCAAGAAGAAGATCGTCTCGAAGGTTCAATCCGATATCAAAGATGACAAGCAGACTAAGTCTCTCGACATCATGGATGTGACACAACAAGAAGTCGAAGATGTGATGGAACGAAACAACGTTGATCTGATGATCCACGGCCATACTCATCGTCCAGACATCCATACATTTAGTGCCAACAATTGCACTAAAACCCGTATCGTACTTGGCGATTGGTATACGCAAGGTTCCGTGCTGGTGTTCACGCCGCAAAGTTTTGAACTACAGAATCGAGCGTTTAGCAATAGCTTTTAACGTCACTCTTAAACTTTCAGTTTGATTATTATTGTCGGTCAGACTTTCTTAGAAAGTGTATGGTAATTTCTACTGAATTAGCTATTATCTCTCTACCAGAAATAAACCGAACACAGTACCAAGTTGAAATATTCATACGTAGCGCGTCAACCAATACTCGATTCAGACAAGAAGACCATAGGTTACGAGTTGCTATTCAGGGATGGTCCTAAGAACACTTTCCCTGAAGTAGAGCCGGAGCTCGCTACTAGCCGTTTGCTTTCCGATCACTTCTTATCGACCCACTATAATACGTTGGGTGATAAGCTTGGGTTCGTGAACTTCCCTTACGCAAGCCTAATCAACTTGGTCCCTACTCTGTTTCCCAAAGAAAGCCTCGTTGTAGAGGTTCTTGAAGACTGCGAACCGACAGACGAGTTACTTGAAGCAATCAAAACTATCTTTGATGCAGGTTATACCATCGCGTTAGATGACTTTGTACCAAGTAAAGCTTGGAAGCGCTTCTTACCCTACGTTTCGATTATCAAGTTCGATATCCGTTTGACGCCAATTGCCAAAGCAGCGATGTTTATGAACTCACTCAAAGGGCTAGATATCAAGTTCCTAGCTGAGAAGGTAGAAACGTACGAAGAATACCAAGAAGCGAAGAAAGCAGGCTTCACTTACTTTCAAGGTTACTTCTTTAGCAAGCCAGAAATGATCCAAACGCGTGCGCTCAACCCTGCATTCCTGACGACCGTTCAGCTGTTAAAAGAGATTGCACACGACCCTATCGACTTTGGTGAAGTAGAGCGTTTAATTACGCTTGATGTGACCATGTCGTATAAGCTACTTACCTACGTAAACTCTGCAGGTGGTTCAGCAACGACGATTCGCTCATTCCGCCAAGCGCTTATTTACCTTGGCGAACAAAAGCTGCGTAAGTTCGTTTCTCTTGTGGCTATCGCCTCCGCGAAAGAAGATAAGCCGGACTCTCTCTATGGTTTAGCGGTAATACGCGCACGTCAATGTGAACTCTTAGTCGAGAAGATGAATGTTAAGGTTGAGCCTGGACAAGCCTTTTTGACCGGTATGTTCTCTCTATTGGACTCACTCTTTGACCAACCATTGAAACAAGTACTCGATTCAGTGCCGATCGACGTAGAGATCAAACAAGCCTTAATTCAACGTAAAGGCGTGTTAGGTGCTGTGTTGGCGATGGTGGTTGCTTATGAACAAGCTCGTTGGGATGAAGCGACTCGTATTCGCCAGCTTCTCAAACTGAGTGAAGCTCAACTTGGTCAAGCTTATGACGAAGCGACGACTTGGGCCCAAGAACTATTATCTCCAGCCCTGAAATAGCGTAATTCACACAACAACTTCAATAGAAACTTAACTTTGGTGAGCGATCGTTTCTTGGTAAACTCCCACGCATTCATTTATGGCCTCTTAATAGAGGCCATTTTTACAGGATCTGACTATGTCTTTATGCCCATGCGGTAGTAATAATACTTACCAACAGTGCTGTGAATCAGCGCACCTCGATCACAGCTCAGTTGAAACTCCAAAGCAGCTGATGCGCTCTCGTTATTCCGCGCACGTTTTAGGATTGGTTGATTATGTAATTGCTACCTATCACCCTAGCTGTGATGCTGAGTCGCAAAGAGAAGGCATTACCGAATCTATCGACAGTGATTGGGCAGGTCTTGAAGTCATCGATACGGCGGCAGGCTCGCACCAAGACGAAGGCTTTGTTGAATTTAAAGCTTACTTCAATGAAGACGGCGCGCAGTACTGTATGCAAGAGCGCTCGCGTTTCGTTCGTGAAAACGGCCTATGGTTTTATATCGATGGCGAGTTCCCAGAGCAAGAAAACGAACATGAAAAGCTAACAGAACCAGAGATTGACCCTCGCCTAAACCAAACCGTAGAGAGCTTCAAGATTGGCCGTAATGACCCTTGCATTTGTGGTAGTGGGAAGAAATATAAAAAGTGCTGCGGGTAATACTGAGATTTAAGGTAGCTAAGCGCTGAGATAGATTCCTGATGTCACCTAAGCTCCTCGGAATGACGATGTTCAGTGCTTTTAAAGTAGATTAATATCTTAGATGATTAAAAAGCCCCGTAAACATGGTTGTTTACGGGGCTTTTATCTATTTTTTACGCGGTTCGATAAATCTAAAGAGGCTTACTTATGACGCTCTTTAAGTTTATTTACCACGTCGTTCATCGATAGGCCTTGGTCTTGAAGAAGAACCATTAGGTGGTAAATCAAATCTGCTGATTCACACACTAGTTCCGCCTTATCGCCCGACGTCGCCGCAAGCGCGACTTCAACGCCTTCTTCGCCCACTTTTTGCGAAATACGCTTGGTGCCACGGGCATATAGACTGGCAGTATAAGAAGACTCAGGGTCTGCGTCCTTGCGGGCAGCCAGTAGCTGCTCAAGCTGATGAAGCCACACCATCTGAGACTCTTCTTGCTTGTCTCCATCCCAACACGTTGTTGTACCTGTGTGGCACGTTGGACCAATGGGATTAACTTTAACCAGTAAAGTGTCGCTGTCACAGTCCAAGGCGATGTTTTGCAGTTGTAATACGTTGCCTGACGTTTCACCTTTCGTCCAAAGGCGCTCTTTGGTGCGAGAGAAAAACGTCACATTGCCAGTTTCACCTGTTTTCTCAAGTGCTGCTGGGTTCATGTATCCCATCATTAACACTTGGCTCGATTGGTAATCTTGAACAATAGCTGGTACTAAGCCATCTACTTTTTCCCAGTTAATACGCTCTGATAATGCGCCTACTTCTGTTTTTGATAAGCTTGCGGTTTCAAAACTCATAGTCGCACCTCTACATCTTGTTGTTTTAAATACTGTTTAAGTTCACCAATATTGATGACTTGCTTGTGGAATACCGAAGCTGCTAGCGCTCCGTCCACGTTGGTCTTCTTATAGGCTTCAGCAAAGTGCTCCATTGCACCTGCGCCACCAGAAGCAATCAGAGGTACATTGCATACTTCACGTACCATGTTTAACTGTTCGATGTCATAGCCGTTACGAACGCCATCTTGGTTCATCATGTTTAACACAATCTCACCTGCGCCACGTTTCTGTACTTCCTGCACCCAATCTTTGGTTTCCCATTTGGTCGCTTTAGTACGCGCCTCATCGCCAGTGAATTGGTAAACCTGATATTTACCGGTTTCTTTATCGAAGTATGAATCGATACCGACAACAATACACTGCACGCCGAACTTATCAGCAAGGTCAGTGATCAATTGAGGGTTAGCAAGTGCAGGCGAGTTGATCGATACTTTATCGGCACCAAATTCAAGAATGCGCGCTGCATCTTCTGCTGATTTAATACCACCAGCAACACAGAAAGGAATGTCAATCACTTCTGCTACGCGCTTCACCCAGCTTTTATCGACGACACGGCCATCACTCGATGCCGTGATGTCATAAAATACGAGCTCATCAGCGCCCTCTTCCGCATAGCGCTGTGCTAACGGAACGATGTCGCCAATGATTTCGTGGTTACGGAACTGAACGCCCTTCACCACTTGTCCGTCACGGACATCCAAACAAGGGATTATTCGCTTTGCCAACATGCAAATGCCTCCTCTGCGGTAAACTTGCCATCAAGTAACGCACGACCAACAATCACACCAGCAACACCGCTGCCTTTTAGAGCTTCGATATCCGCTAAGCTGCCAATGCCGCCCGATGATTGGAATTGAACCTGTGGGTATTGTTTACAAAGGTCAACATAAAGCTCGACGTTTGACCCTTCTAGCGTGCCATCACGTGAAATGTCAGTACATAGAACGTGTTTAAGACCCACTGTTAGGTAGTCTTCAATCAGCGCTTCAATAGTCACGCCTGAATCTTCTTGCCAACCTGAAATTGCCACTTTACGTGTGCCGCTTTCATCGATGTTGATGTCCAGAGCAAGCACGATTTTTTCAGCGCCGTACTTTTCCATCCAACCTTTAACCAGCTCTGGTTGCTTAACTGCTGTAGAACCAACCACAACGCGCTGTGCACCAGCTTCCAGTAGGTCAACGACATCTTGTTCGTTACGCACGCCACCACCAATCTGGATGTTCGCAGGCGTGCTAGCAAGTAGCTTAGCAATCAAGTCTAACTGACGAGCCGTTGTGTCTTTTGCACCCGTTAAGTCAACAAGATGCAGCCAACCTGCGCCAGCTTGGTGATACAGGTTAAACTGCTCTGCTGGGTCTACTTTGTATTCTGTTACTTGCCCGTAGTCTCCTTGGAATAAGCGAACTACTTGACCTTCAATTAAATCTAACGCGGGAATAATCATTTACATTCCTTATATGGCAACGTTAGCCGCTGCCTAATCCTTATTACAATTCCAAGAAGTTCTGAATCAGCTTAGAGCCAGCTTTCGAAGATCGCTCTGGGTGGAACTGAACACCATAATAATTGCCACTTTGAACCGCCGCTGTAAACGGATTACCGTAATCACATTGTGCGATTGTGTAGTCGCCCACTGGCATTGCGAAGCTGTGAACGAAGTAGAAATATTCGCCTTCTTCAATATCTTTAAACAAAGGATGGTTAGGTGTCGAAGTTACTGTGTTCCAACCCATGTGTGGTAATGGCAAATCGCCCGTTTCGAGTAAACGCACTTCACCATCACACAAACCTAGACATTCAACTAACTCGTCAGCCTTTTGGCCTTTCTCTTGAGATAATTTGCCTAACAGTTGCATACCTAAACAAATACCAAGCAGAGGCTTCTCTACTTTCTTCACAAGAGAAACAAGGTCGCGCTCTTGCAGGTTCTTCATTGCCTCACTTGCTGTACCTACACCGGGTAGGAATAGCTTATCGGCAGCAAGAACAACTTCAGGTTCTTTTGAAATTTCAACTGCGTAACCCAAACGTTCAATGGCAAATTTAACCGAAGAAACGTTGGCACACCCAGTATCAATGATGACGACTTTTTGATCTTTCATTGTTTTTTCCTTGCTAACGTTAGCCTTACAGGACGCCTTTGCTGCTTGGTAACTCATTACCTTCAACTTTGATTGCTTGGCGAAGAGTACGGCCAAACGCTTTGAACAGGCTCTCAATGATGTGGTGATCATTATTGCCAGCAGAAGAAAGGTGTAGCGTACAAGCCAGAGTGTCGGTTAGAGAACGGAAGAAGTGAACCACCATCTCTGTTGAAAGATCACCCACTTGCTCACGACTGAATTTAGCATCGAACTTCAGGTATGGACGACCAGAAAGGTCTAGCGCACACTGAGCCAAACATTCATCCATTGGCAGGCTAAAACCAAAACGGCCAATACCACGTTTGTCACCTAGTGCATCTTTCAGAGCTTGGCCTAACGCAAGTGCCGTATCTTCCACTGTGTGGTGATCATCAATGTGTAGATCGCCTTTCACCGTCAGGTTCATTTGGAAACCACCGTGTGTCGCGATTTGATCAAGCATGTGGTCGAAGAAACCCATGCCGGTATCGATCTTATTACCACCGGTTTCATCAAGGTTTACAGCTACCTTAATGTCGGTTTCTTTAGTTGTACGAACCACTTCAGCAACGCGAGCATTAACCGTCAGATCTTTAACGATTTGTGGCCAGTTAAGCGTACCTTCCGTTTCTGCATCAGGGCCATATTGAATACCGCGGATTGCCATATTCTCTGCAAGTTGAAGATCCGTCATTCGGTCGCCAATCACAACAGAGTGTTGGAAGTCGACTTTACCGCCTTGTAAATACTCTTTAACCATACCTAATTTAGGCTTGCGGCAAGAGCAGTTGTCTTCGTCAAAGTGAGGGCAAATAAGCACGTCGTCAAACTTAACGCCTTGAGATTCGAAGAACTCCATCATCATATTGTGTGGCGCATCGAAATCTTCTTGTGGGTAGCTATCGGTACCTAGGCCGTCTTGGTTAGTCACCATCACTAGACGGTAACCAGCATCTTGCAGTGCAAGCAGGCTAGGAATCACTAGCGGTTCGAATTTTAGCTTGTCTAAACGGTCTACTTGAAAGTCAACTGGCGGCTCAACAATTAAGGTGCCGTCGCGGTCTATAAAAAGTATTTTCTGTTGTTTACTCACTTGAACTTCCTTTTAATTTTAAATCTGGTGGCCTAGCTAAAATCAAACGCTAACCCAAAATATTGGTTTCACTTACCAGCCTGCGATTAATCAAATCAAACTGGTAAATGTTATTACTGGTAAGCCTTTCGTTACTGATAAAAGTTACGAATGAATCCAAGTGTCTTTTCGCACTCTTCGCGGTTACCAATACTAATGCGAACACAGTCTTCAATTGGTGAATTACGCAAGATGATGCCCGTATCCCAAGCCGCTTTAAACAACTTATCGCCGTTCGGGAATTTAACCAGTAGGTAGTTACCCCAACCATCAAATACCGTCACTTGAGGCATACCTAATAGACCCGCTTGCAAATACGCTCGGTTCGCACTTAAATCCAGGACCTGGAACTTAGCTCGTGCAAGTCCTTGCTCTGAAAGTGCTTGAACGGCAATGTCAGCAACAGGGATTGGCACTGGGTAAGGAGCAATCACTTTCAACAGCACATCGATAAGCGCTTTATTCGCCAGCGTAAAACCACAACGTAAACCCGCTAAAGCAAAAGCCTTCGACAAGGTGCGTAGGATCGCGAGGTTTGGATATTGCTCAAGCAAATCAACGGTTGACGCTTCTGGACAAAAATCGATATACGCTTCGTCCATCACCACGATCGCTTTGTCTTGAGTCATTTCAAGCAACTTGATGATGTCTTTACGATTAACCAAATTACCGGTTGGGTTGTTTGGGCTACAAACAAACACCACCTTTACGTTGTCGAGTTGAGCTTCAATCGCAGGAAGATCCAGTTGCCATTCAGAAGTTAGAGGCACAACTTTACGCTCAACACCAATCGTCTCTGCACTGATTGCGTACATACCGTAAGTAGGTGGGCAGTAAAGAATAGCGTCTTCGTTCGGCTCACAGAAAGCACGAATCAATAACTCGATGCCTTCATCAGCACCACGAGTCGTTAGTGTTTGCTCTGATTTCACACCGGCGTATTGTGCATAAGCGTCAATCAACTCTTTAGGCTGACATTCGCTGTAGCGATTAAGACGAGACAGGTTTAGGTTGTACTCGTTATCAAACGGAGATTCGTTGGCATTGAGCCATACATCACCAGTACCGCCAATGCGTCTTGCAGACAAGTAAGGTGTAAGAGCCTGAACTTGTTTTCTTGCTAACTTTTCCATGCCCTACCCTTATTTCGCTTTATTTAACTTTTCAACTCGGATGGTCACAGCGCGTTTGTGTGCATCCAAGCCTTCGGCTTCCGCCATTGTTACTACCGTTGGCGCTAGGCCTTTCAAACCGTCAGCCGTTAGCTCTTGCACCGTCATTCTCTTAGAGAAATCAGCTAAACCCAGGCTTGAATACGTTTTCGTGTAACCGTAAGTCGGAAGAACGTGGTTTGTGCCTGATGCGTAGTCACCTGCAGATTCTGGAGACCAGTCACCAAGGAAGATTGAGCCTGCATTATCTAGCAATGGCAGCAATTCACGTGGATTCTTGGTTTGAACAATCAAGTGCTCAGGACCGTAGAAGTTCGAAATCGCAATCGCTTGAGTGATCGATTCAGCAATGATAATTAAGCTTGAAGCCAATGCTTGCTGAGCGATGTTCGCACGAGACAGTTCTTTCAATTGCTTCTGAACCGCTTCTGTTACTTGGTCAGCAACCACTGGAGATGGTGTTACTAGCACAACCTGAGAATCAGGACCGTGCTCCGCTTGGCTCAGTAAATCCGCCGCGATGAAATCTGCATCTGCAGTTTCATCGGCAATCACTAACACTTCAGACGGGCCAGCAGGCATATCAATCGCCGCACCGCGGAAGTCGTTGCTAACTTGGCGTTTCGCTTCCGTTACGTACGCGTTGCCAGGGCCGAAGATCTTATCGACTTTAGCTACACTCTCGGTACCGTAAGCCATTGCAGCCACCGCTTGACCACCACCAACGTTGTAAACCTCGTCGATCTTACAAAGCTTAGCGACATACAAGATTTCATCTGCGATTGGTGGAGGTGAACAAAGCACAACCTTGCGGCAACCTGCGATTTGAGCGGGAACACCTAACATAAGAACCGTTGACGGAAGTGGCGCACTGCCACCTGGAATATAAAGGCCAACAGTATTAATAGCGCGCGTCACTTGCTCACACACAACACCAGGCTGTGTCTCAACCTTAATTGGCTGCGGCTTTTGAGCTTCGTGAAACTTCGCAATGTTGCTATAAGCTTGCTCTAACGCTTGCTTCATCTCTGGTGTTAGACGAGCACACGCCTCTTCGATCTCACCCGAACTGACTCGAATGGATTCTGGAGTCACACCATCAAACTTTGCAGTCAGCTCTCTAAGCGCGGCATCGCCTTCATTTCGTACTTTTGCAATCACATCAGAAACAGTCGCGGTGATGTTTGCACCTTCAGTAATAGCTGGACGCTCTAATACCGAGTCTTGCTGTGATTCACTTAAAGATTGCCAAACAACGGTTCTCATCGTCACTACCCCATCATTTTTTCGATTGGTAATACTAGAATCGAGCTTGCACCCAACTCTTTCAGCTGCTCCATTGTTTCCCAGAACAAGTTCTCTGTACTTACTAGGTGAACGGCAACTTTGTCTTTGTCTGTAGATAGCGGAAGAACCGTTGGATCTTCAGCACCAGGCAGTAGTGCTTTGATTTGCTCTAGCTGAGAGGTTGGCGCGTGAAGCATGATGTACTTCGACTCTTTCGCTTGTTGAACACCCTGCATACGAGTCAGTAGTTTTTCAATCAGTGCGGTTTTGTCTGCGTCGAAATCACCAACACGTTGAATCAGTGTTGCTTTCGATTGGAAGATAGCTTCAGCTTCTTTTAGGCCATTCGCTTCAAGCGTTGCACCTGTAGAAACTAAATCAGCGATAGCGTCTGCTAGACCTGCGCGAGGAGCAACTTCAACCGAACCTGTTAGCATACAAGTGCTGAATTCAACACCCTGCTCATCCATGTAGGCTTTCAGTAGTTGTGGGTAAGTTGTCGCAATACGCTTGCCCGCAAGATCTTGTGGCCCGTTATAGACTTCATCTTTGTTGATTGCGATAGAAAGACGGCAACCACCGAAGTCTAAACGGCGTAGTGTGCGAAACTCTGATGGCTCTTTTAGAGCAACACGGTCTAGTCGAACTTCTTCTAGTTCATTTTCACCGATGAAACCAAGGTCAACCACACCATCCATGATAAGACCTGGGATGTCATCATCACGAACTAATAACAAGTCGATTGGCATATTTAGTGAATGAACAACTAGGCGCTCACCCATGATGTTAAATTTAACACCACATTTTTTAAGTAGGTCTTGGCACTCTTTACTTAAGCGACCTTTCTTTTGAATTGCGATTCTTAGGCGTTGTGTCTGCATTGCTGTATCCCTGTGCAAATATTTGAATTTATTGATTATTTAAAAGCGCTAAAACTAAAAAACCCTCGGAAGACTTTGTCATCCCGAGGGTTTAAATCTAAATTCTTTGACTTAACCTCCGGGAGAATTCTTGCTCCCGGGTATACGTAAATCTCCCCGAAAGACTAGATAGGGTGATGATGGTGATGAATGTTCATTACTAATTTACGCATACTTATAAGCTCTTCAGTTGTTTGCTTTCTTGTCTCCACACTAACTAAGCTGAGATCCTTTTTCAACCATTTATTCTAACTTTTTTCACGAAACTTAAAATTAAATTAACAAGCACAAAAAAGGGAGGCCAATGCCTCCCTGATAGTTTACTGATTAGCTTTCAGTTTTAGCTTTTGCACGTCGCCATTTTACAGCGAGAGAAGTAAGCCAATGCAAAACATACAGCGACAAACGTTAGAGACGCTGCGCCAAATGCGATGCCAATTGAAGATGTCATACCTAGAGTAATGAAACCAATGCACGATACGAACGCTACAGACAACGCGTATGGAAGCTGAGTCGATACGTGGTCGATGTGATTACAACGAGCACCAGTAGAAGACAGAATCGTCGTATCAGAGATTGGAGAACAGTGGTCACCAAATACAGCACCCGCTAGAACCGCACTTAGCATAGGAAGAATCAGCGCGATGTCCGATGCTGCAGCCATGTCGCCCGCGATAGGTAACATAATACCGAACGTACCCCAAGATGTACCTGTCGAGAACGCCATAACGCCCGCTAGAAGGAACAACATAACCGGTAGCCAGTGGTAATCAATGCTGCCTGTTACTAGAGACGATAGGTAAGAACCCGTTTTCATGTCGCCGATGACAGAACCGATAGTCCATGCAAACACAAGAATCAGAATCGCGCCAAACATAGAGCTAGCACCGATCCACATTGTTCTTGCGATATCAGCCATAGAGAGCTTTTGCTTGAATACTGTCGCTAGTGCTACTAGTAAACCGATAACACCACCGTAAACAAGAGACTTACCTACATCCGTGTTTTCGAATGCACCTAGAAGGTTGAATGCTTGGTCATCAGCAGCCAGCGCTTGGCCACCTGTGTAAAGCATTGCTGCAACTGTCGCTACAATTAGCGATACGATTGGCATAACCAGATCAGAAACTGAACCGTTTTCGCTCTCTTCGATATCTAGCTCTTCGTTTAGATCGTGTGCTTGCTTTTGATCGTTGTCGCCTTCAAAGCCACGGCCTTGAGATGCTTCGATTTCATGCTCACGCATCTTACCAACGTCTAGACCGAACCATGCCACTGCAAACACCATTAATAGTGCGAATACAGCGTAGAAGTTCATTGGGATAAGACGAACGTATGCACCCAGTGCAGAATACTCTGTCACACCGTGTGTCACTAAGATGCCACCAATGATAGTGATGATGTAAGCACCCCAGCTAGAAGCAGGCATGATCACACACATAGGAGCAGCCGTTGAATCTAGGATATAAGCAAGCTTAGCGCGAGATACGTAGAAACGGTCTGTTACAGGACGAGAGATGGCACCAACCGCTAGGCTGTTAAAGTAATCATCAACGAAGATGAATACACCTAAGAAAGCAGCAAGTAGTTTTGAACCACGTTTGCTCTTAACGCGAGACTGTGCCCACTCCGCGAATGCGCGAGTACCGCCAGACAGTGTTAATAGTGCAGTTGTCATTCCAAGAATAATTAGGAATGCAATGATGCTCATGTTCCAAGTGTTGATGCCACCATCTTCGATGAAAACACCAGATGCTTTAGTAAACACGTAACTAACTGCGTTACCTACTGAGTAGTCAGCAAGTAGAATCGCACCCATGATGATACCGACACCCAAAGAAACCAATACACGGCGGGTAACAATAGCAAGGCTCAAAGCCACAAGGGGCGGAAGCAAAGATAAAGGTGATGTTGCAAAATCTATTAAATTCATGATCTTCAAAAACCAGTTTTTTATTTGGCTAGAGATCTACTGCAGACAAACTTGATACGGCTGACCAAGCTCATGTTGAACTAAGCGAAAGGGAAGTGAACACTTCACCCAACCCTACAGTAGCGCTCCATAGTTTAAAATTAAGACTATGGCAGTGTTGTACCTATTGAGCACAACCCCAGCAAATTGCTTAGATATACAATTTACTTCGGCAATTACACCTTTCATTCCCGTTCATTGGCATCACCCCAACGGAAGTTACTTTTTATAATTGCACCTCTACGTGCGATAACATTATTAACCGTGCAAACCAGAGTTTAACAACAAATTAACCAATACCTCGCATCAGGTAGCCGCAATTGTACTCATCAAGAGCAACAATGCAACATATCATTCCGAGAAAAATAGCTTTTTGCTAATGAACTAATCAATAAGAGAATAGTCTACATAAGTTAACTACTCCACCAGTCACATATCAGTTTTTAAGATAATCTTAATAATTATTATAAATTCGATAGAAATACGGCTCTGAATTTTCAACTATTCATCTCACTTTTATATTTAAATATGTAATAGAAGAAATACTATTTGTTTTATTCCTAGGCTCTGTTTATTATTAGGAGGATTATTTAGTTTACCTTGATGGAAAATATCATGTCTGAATTAACAAAAACTCTATTAAATATCCGCAGCCTTCGTGCGTTCTCACGTGAATTAACTCTTGAGCAACTTGAAGAAGCGCTAGACAAGCTGACTATTGTTGTACAAGAGCGTCAAGAGTCTGAAGCTGAAGAGCGTGCTGCTAAAGCAGAGCAAGAAGCTAAGCTTTCTGCTATTGCTGAACAAATTGCAAAAGACGGAATTGATGTTGCAGATCTAATTGCAGCACTTTCTGGTGAAGCAAAATCTAAAACAACTAAAGCTAAACGCGCTCCTCGCCCTGCGAAATACAAATATGTAGACGGAAATGGCGATGAGAAGACTTGGACAGGTCAAGGTCGTACGCCTTCAGCTATCCAAGAACAGCTAGATGCTGGTAAATCTCTAGAAGAGTTTGCAATCTAAACATTTAGTTTACTTAGTGAGTAATCAATTACACGCTAAGCAATAGAATTAATATTTTAGTCGACCAAAGTATTATTTACGGCTTCAATATATTCAGAAACAAAAAAGGCTCCTTTCGGAGCCTTTTTTATATTTGTACTATCAGTATTAGAAACTAACTGATACTGATAGTACTACTGATTAAAGAAAGTAACTTATCTTTCCCAGTACGCTTCTTCTAGGCTATCTTCTCTTTCAGGAAGACCACGAGATAAACGTGGAGAGTGTTGAACCAACACTTCATAGCTAGCACGGTTTGAATATTTACAAACTTGTGAGAAAGAAGAATAGGTCAAAAATGAATGTTGGTGCTTACTTGAGTTTGGCACGTTTTCTTTGTGGTACTTATTCGCAGCCATATCATGTAATAAAGCCGATAAAGCAGCATCACCTGCACCATTGGTATTTTTGATTTTTTCCGGACCACCCATGTATGGCGCAATATGCGAATACACTTTGGTTGGGTTTTCACATAAATCTTTATGCGCAGGACGGCTAAATTCAAAACGGTTGAACTCTGCGATTGAACCTGGAAGTAAAGGCAGTGACGTTTCACGTTTAGCTGCATCTTCCGTGTAACCCGCCATGAATAGGCCAACAGGTCCCGCGGTACATAGAACAAGGTCTACCCACTCTAACGCTTTATCTGAAGCAGCAAGCGGATCACTCTCGCCTGTCAATGCTTCAGCTTCATCTTCATTCATTGCAACAACAGTTACGTGTTGCTCAAGGAAATCTTTCCAGAATTCTGGATCATCTTGAATAACAAATTTAGTACCAAGGGTTAAAACAACAGGCACATCGTATTTCTTCGCGTATTCGATCGCTTTCATTGTTGCTTCAGGCATAGGGTCACCTGGCTTACAACGAACTAAATAAGCCGTTAAAACTAAAGCAGAAGCACTTTTGAAGATCTTTTCAGGAATGCTTTCTGGTTTTAATTGGTTCATTTGTCCTTCGCTAATTGCGAAAGTACGTTCACCGTCTTCTGTAATTAATGCAAAGCAGCGACCAATTGCGCCATCTACCCCTTGTAAATGGTTCAGATCCATTCTGCTTGATGTATTACATAAATAGCGGTAACCGTAGCTACCAATCTTAATATCTTGGCTCATTACACCCAGTAGAGTAGAACGGTCATCCGCTAGCACTGAATAGTTGTGTAATGTGTTACCAATTGTGCCACCAGCGTATTCATTGGTAATCAGGCTCTGTTCTTTTAATTCTTGATATAAAGATTCAGCGGCTGCGTCACCAATAACCAGTGAATGTCCCTTGCTCAAACCATACTTCTCAATAAGTTCAGAACTCACCTTTGCTTCAATATCCACCAATGTTTGGTCAATACCGATAATATGAGTGCGTGACATTCTTTTACTGCTTTGAGCTTGGCTCACTAGAGGATCACGAGCGTGAACCGGAAAGTAGTGCTTTGATTTACGTTGTCCAGGGAATTTCATAGGGCTAGTCTAAGTCAAGGGGAAATAGGTGGCGGATTCTACCGCGCTATATTTAACGCGGCAATCTTTCAAACTATAGCAAACGTTTGCTGAAGGTTTTTTTTATTCGCCTTCCATAAAGCTCAGATCAGGCAGCATACCCAAATGCTCTGCGTAACGTTTTTGATTGAACTCCGCGCCGTTTTTCATAACGTCAAAGACTTCAATTGCCAGTGCACATGCCATAGCCGCAATTGCCTCTTCACGAGGAGTACCAGTCATCATTAAACGCATCAGCGTCTCTTTAACTTTTACAGGTTCGCCATCTTCAAGCTGGTTTTCGATAATCTCAATCAGCTCTTCTTCTTGCATAAATTCATTTTGTTCAGACATTTTTTTATCTCAGGTCTTGGATTTCGAGCGACTATGCCACATATACTTCTGACATCCTAGCGACTCACCTCGCTCTCATGCGATTCTCTAACAAAGTCAGCGCACTATTTGTGCAAATGAAACTGTGATTCCGGTCTCGGATCTGTCACGGCGTTTCTCTTTCTGTTAGAATCTGCGACCAAGTAATAGTAACGGTGTTTAGACATGTCAGATATCAGCTCTGGAAACAGCGAAAAGAAAGTAATTGTCGGTATGTCCGGCGGTGTAGATTCGTCAGTATCGGCGTATCTTCTTCAGCAACAAGGCTATCAGGTAGAAGGCCTTTTCATGAAAAACTGGGAAGAAGATGATAACGAAGAATACTGCACGGCAGCTGAAGACCTTGCTGATGCTCAAGCGGTATGTGACAAACTAGGCATCCACCTACACACGATCAACTTTGCTGCGGAATACTGGGACAATGTATTCGAGTACTTCCTTGAAGAGTACAAAGCGGGTCGTACACCGAACCCTGATATCCTTTGTAACAAAGAAATCAAATTCAAAGCATTCTTAGAGTTTGCGGATGAAGTGCTAGACGCAGACTATATTGCGATGGGTCACTACGTTCGTCGTACTTTCCCAACTCAAGAAGAGCTTGATGCTGGCGTAAAACCAGAAATGCTACGTGGTCTAGACAGCAACAAAGACCAAAGCTACTTCCTATACACGCTAAGCTCAGATCAAGTGGCACGCAGCCTATTCCCTGTCGGTGAATTAGAAAAGCCAGAAGTGCGACGTATTGCTGAAGAGCAAGACTTGATCACAGCGAAGAAGAAAGATTCTACAGGCATCTGCTTTATCGGTGAGCGTAAGTTCACTGAATTCCTAGGCAAATACCTACCAGCACAACCGGGTAACATCGAAACACCTGAAGGCCAAGTGATTGGTCAACACCAAGGTTTGATGTACCACACGCTAGGTCAGCGCAAAGGCCTTCATATCGGTGGCACTAAAGGTGGCGGCGGTAATGAAGAACCATGGTTTGTTGGTGAAAAAGATCTCAAGCGTAATGTTTTGATCGCAGTACAAGGTAAAGACCACCCTCTTTTGAAATCAGAAGGTTTGATCGCTTCTCAGCTTCATTGGGTAAATCGCACACCAATTACTGAAGTTATGACATGCACGGTAAAAACACGTTACCGTCAGACTGATATTCCTTGTACAATCATCCCAATTGATGATGAGAACATTAAGGTTATTTTTGATGAACCTCAGATTGCTGTGACCCCAGGTCAATCGGCAGTGTTCTACCTAGACGAAGTATGTCTTGGTGGCGGTATCATCGAAAAACGCATCTAACTAATCGAACGACAAACGATAGAAGACAACTAGGAGTTACTACGTGGCTAATACACTTTATGACCGTACTATTGCTTTCGCCGGAATTTGCCAAGCTGTGGCTTTGGTTCAACAAGTAGCGAAAGACGGCCATTGTGATAAAGATGCCTTCGAAGCTTCACTCAGTGCTATTTTAAATACCAACCCAGCAAATACAGTTGGCGTATTTGGACGTGAAGCGAACCTAAAGCTTGGCCTTGAGTGCTTAGTAAAAGGTATCGATAGTACTCCAGCTGGTAGCGATATTACTCGTTACATTATCAGCTTGATGGCTCTTGAGCGTAAGCTATCTTCTCGCAACGACTCTATGTCTCAGCTTGGTGACCGCATTCAAACTGCAGAGCGCCAAACTGAACACTTTGATCTGTTTGACGAGCAAATGATCAGCAACCTTGCGAGCATCTACCTTGATGTTGTGAGCCCAATAGGCCCTCGTATTCAGGTTTCTGGCACACCAGCTGTACTTCAACAAACCTCGAGCCAACATAAGGTTCGCGCACTGCTTCTATCAGGGATTCGAAGCGCTGTGTTATGGCGCCAGGTTGGTGGTAAACGCCGCCACCTTATCTTCGGTCGCAAGAAGATGATCGAGCAGGCTCAAATCCTACTAGCTCGAATGTAATTTATTAGCTCGCGCCTTGTCGCGAGCTTGTTTTTTGTATCAACACAACTCTCACGCAAACGATTGCGCAATGTGCGTGACAATTGAGATTGTTACTGGTATAAACCTCTCAAAATTTAGAAAACTCAATTCAGGAGAACACCATGGAACTGTCAGCATTGACTGCTGTTTCACCAGTAGACGGCCGTTACGGAAGTAAGACTATTGCATTACGCAGCATCTTTAGTGAGTTTGGACTACTAAAGTACCGCTCTATCGTTGAAATTCGTTGGTTACAAAAGCTTGCAGCTACTGATGCAATCAAGGAAGTACCAGCGTTCAGTGCAGAAGCTAACCAGTTTCTTGATGAACTAGCCGCTAACTTCAGCGAAGAAGACGCTCTGCGTATCAAAGAGATCGAGCGCACGACAAACCACGACGTAAAAGCGGTTGAGTACTTCTTGAAAGAGAAAGTTGCGGGCGTTCCTGAGCTTCACGCAGTTAACGAATTCATTCACTTTGCATGTACTTCTGAAGACATCAACAACACATCTCACGCGCTTATGCTTAAAGAAGCTCGTGACACAGTGATTCTTCCAGAAATTCGTAACGTAATTGATGCTATCAAAGCACTTGCGAACGAGTACCGTGACATTCCTCTTCTTTCTCGTACACACGGTCAGCCAGCTTCTCCTTCTACTATGGGGAAAGAGATGGCTAACGTTGCGTACCGTATGGAACGTCAATACAAGCAAATCGAAAGCGTTGAGATCCTAGCGAAAATCAACGGCGCGGTAGGTAACTACAACGCACACCTTTCTGCATACCCAGAAGTTGAATGGCACCAGTTCTCTGAAGAGTTCATCACTGAATCTCTTGGCGTAACTTGGAACCCGTACACAACTCAAATCGAACCTCACGATTACATCGCTGAGCTATTCGACGCGGTTGCTCGTTTCAACACGATTCTTCTAGACTTCGACCGTGACGTTTGGGGCTACATTGCTCTTGGTCACTTCAAGCAGAAGACTATTGCTGGCGAAATCGGTTCTTCTACAATGCCGCATAAAGTTAACCCAATTGACTTCGAAAACTCTGAAGGCAACCTTGGTCTAGCTAACGCAGTATTTAGCCACCTTGCACAAAAACTTCCAGTTTCTCGCTGGCAACGTGACCTAACTGACTCTACAGTTCTTCGTAACCTAGGTGTTGGTGTTGGCTACGCAATCATTGCATACACTTCAACTCTGAAAGGTATTAGCAAGCTAGAAGTTAACCGTGAAGCACTACTTGCTGAACTAGACAAAAACTGGGAAGTTCTTGCTGAACCAGTACAAACAGTAATGCGTCGTTACGGCATCGAGAAGCCATACGAGAAGCTAAAAGAGCTAACTCGTGGTAAGCGTGTAGATGGAGAAGGCATGCGTGCATTCATCGACGGTCTTGAAATCCCTGCAGACGAGAAAGTTCGCCTGAAAGAGATGACTCCAGCAAACTACATCGGTCAAGCAATCGAGCTAACTGACAAGCTGTAAGATTCGAATCGCAGAATAGACTAAGGCTTCCCATGTGGAAGCCTTTTTATTGCGCGGAATTAAATCTATCGACACAAGAATCGTAAACATAAGAACACCAAGCCTCCTCCAATTGATCTACTCGCCCCCTGCTTATTCAATTTAATCACCTAGCGACAACTACACCTCGTATCTCATACTTCATGTCTCAACACTTGTTATCTTAAGCGCCAAGATCAAAAAAGGCCTCCCGAAGGAAGCCTTTAGATTTTTCTTGTCGACTAGCGATGGCTAATCATATTAGAAATTACATGTTACGTAGAGACGCAATACGCTTATCTAGTGGCGGATGGCTCATTAATAGCTCAGTAAGAGACTTCTTACCGTTAATACCAAACGCCATCATAGAACCTTCTAATTGCGGCTCGTGGCTCACTTTTAGACGCTCTAGCGCTGCAATCATCTTATCTTTACCTACCAAGTGCGCAGCACCTGCATCAGCATGGAACTCACGATGGCGGCTGTACCACATCGTAATGAAGCTCGCTAGGAAACCAAATACCAATTCCAGCACCATAGACACACCGAAGTACACCATCATGTTGCTGCCACCCTCTTCTTCGTTGTCATTCGACGCAACAATGTTGGCGATGAAACGAGATAGGAAGATAACGAACGTGTTCACAACACCCTGCATTAGAGTCATTGTCACCATGTCGCCGTTCGCGATATGGCTAACTTCATGAGCCAATACCGCTTCAGCTTCATCACGCGTCATGTTGTGCAGCAGGCCTGTTGATACTGCGACCAATGAATCGTCACGCTTAGCGCCTGTCGCGAATGCGTTGATGTCTGGCGAGTCGTAGATCGCCACTGTTGGCATACCAATACCAACCTGTTGAGATTGACGGCTTACCGTCTCCATCAACCAATGTTCTGTTTCGTTGCGCGGGCTTTCAATGACCATGCCGCCTACAGAGCGTAGCGCCATTTTCTTTGACATCATTAATGAAATGAATGAGCCGCCAAAACCAAATACCGCAGCCATCACCAATAAGCCTGAGAGGCTACCGGGTTGCATACCTGTGACTGCGTATACAATATTAAGAACAACACTTAGAACCAATACAACCGCTAGGTTGGTTGCAAGGAACAACATTACTCGCTTCATTACTTATCTCCGCATGAAAGCTGTTTTTATAAAACTTATTGTTATAGACAAGGTAGACAGCAATAGATTCCAACCTTGAAGACTTATACTTACTTATACATATAGTCTTAGATTAAGAAAACAAGGTTAAGCATTAAATTGCAACATTTGATTACGAGACCATATCCGAATTAAATCTAGTCTATTAGACCTAAGTCGTATGGTGTCGATATAACAATCCGTTTACAGTGACTTCAGATGATTTATTGGCTAGTCCATGTACAAAAAGGGAAGAATCATGGTTGAAGGTACTAACACTCAAATGGCTATCGATTTACTGTGCTGTCACCTAGGGATTACTGAAGAAGAAGCGAAAAAGCAGATCGGAATCCTAACACCGCAAACTGCACAGACAAAGATCACAGAAACACAGCAAGCTTTAATGGGACTGACAAAAGAACATTAATCCCAAGCTTTCTATTAAAAGACCGGTTGTTTATCAACTTAAGATCTAAAGGCTTAAAATAGCAAAAGGGCTGCAATCGCAGCCCTTTTCTTATTTAGTACATAAGGTGATAATTAAAGCGCAAGCAAAGGCTGCACATCAATGTACTTACCAATGTTCTTAGACTTCGCTTTTGGTACGTAAGGGATTTCACCTAACTTTGGCGCACCTAGCTTATCTTCAAGCATCGCAATAATATCTGCGTAGTGCTCAGTACCCGGATTGATACGGTTTGCGACCCAACCTACTAGGTTTAGGCCATCAGCACGAATCGCTTCTGCCGTTAATAGAGCGTGGCTCAAACAACCAAGCTTAATACCCACAGTAAGTACTACTGGCAACTGCTCTTTTTTAACCCAGCTAGACAAATATTCATCATCTGAAACCGGTACACGCCAGCCACCAGCACCTTCAACTAGAACTATGTCAGAATTTTGCTTATGCTGTTCTAGCTTCGCTGATAATACTGCTTCATCAATTACAACACCGTCATGTTTAGCAGCGATGTGAGGCGATGACGGTAACAATAGCGCATACGGGTTGACGTCTTCGTAAGCAATATCTTGCGTCGCTGCTTCTTGAAGATGCAGAGCATCACTATTACGTAAACCTTCAGGGGATTTCTCACTCCCTGCTGCAACTGGCTTGTAACCAATTGTTGATAGATCTTGTGCGGCCAAAGCTTGAAGAATCGCTTTTGAAACCACAGTTTTTCCCACTTCGGTATCCGTACCTGCAATAAATAATGCATCAATCATAATTGAATAACCCCTAAACAAACTTGATATGTTGCTGGCAAGAAACCTTGATGGTTTTTAAACTCTCGATATTCCCGTTCAACAAGCTGCAACATGCGACGACTTGTTAAACCTTGTGAGCGACCACTTACGTGATTAGCGCCAATACCTTTAAGGTCGCGCATCAGTTCAAACGCAGTGTCGTACCAAACGGTGATGGTGGGCAAGTCTAGTTGATGAGCTGTACAGCTAGATTGCGCTAACGCAATTTTTACCTGATTGATTGTAATAAAATGGTTAACGTGTTGATGTGAGTCAATTTTAGACCACGACTTTTTCAACTCAAACAGTGACCCATCAAGCAAAGTTGAGAAAATAACACGCCCACCAGCGGCAGCAACACGCTTCATTTCTCTCAAAGGCGACGATAAATCGTCACACCATTGCAACGCAAGGCTTGAAAAAACGATGTCAAAAGACCCATCTTCAAACGGTAATTGTTCGGCATCAGCTTGTTGATATAGACAAACACTTGCGCCACAGCGCTGTTCTGCTTTTTGCAGCATTCCATCAGAAAGATCAGCGCATACCACTTCAGCACCGCGTTTCACCATCTGTTCGGAGAAATAGCCAGTCCCACAACCTAAATCGAGCACCTTTAACCCTGAGAGGTCGCTCGGTAACTTATCCAATAGCCGGTGACCAACATCGCGCTGAAACTCAGCGTGTTTATCATAGGTTGTTGCTGCTTTACCGAAAGCTTCGGCAATCGCACTTTTATCTTGGCCTATGTAATCATGCACTACTGCTTCTTGTGACATTTACTGAGCCTCATTATTTAGCTCTATTGCTTTAAGCAACGAGCTGGTTAACTGAAGAATCTGTTTCTGACTGTGGTTAGCCGTTAGCGTGATTCGTAATCGAGCGGTTCCGGCTGGAACGGTTGGCGGCCTTATTGCGGTCACCCAAACTTGGTTTTGCTTTAACTCTTCAGCTATAGATAATGCAGCCTGAGCTTCACCTATCACAAATGGCTTAATTGGAGTCTGAGTATCAACAAAGCCTTTCACGCCATTCAGCTGCTCTGCATAAAGAGCCCCTAACTCGGTTAGCTTCTCGCGACGCCACTCTTGTGTTTGAATCATCTGACACGCATGAGACAAAGCCACTGCTTGTGAAGGTGGCATTGCCGTCGAATACACATGATGACGAGCGAACTGAGTTAAGTAATCACCCACTTCTGATGAACAAAGAATCGCAGCTCCAGAAAGACCAAAGGCTTTACCAAAAGTCACAATTAAGATATCAGGCGTTATTTGTGCCGCGTTACAGCTCCCCGCCCCTTTATCACCTAGTACGCCAATACCGTGGGCATCATCAACCGCTAGCCAACTGTCGTATTGATTGGTCAGGCGAGATATTTGATTGAGAGGAGCTTGGTCGCCGTCCATGCTGAACACGCCTTCCGTCACAACTAAGGATTGTGGAGAACGGCTCAGTAGCGACTCTAGATGTTGCGTATCGTTATGCTTAAAACGTTTCATTGTTGCAGGAGAAAGCATCCCCGCCTCCATCAAAGAAGCGTGGTTAAGTTTGTCTTGCAACAGTGAGTCGTCTTTCTCAAGAAGAGAGAACAACAAGGCTTGATTGGCGCTGAAACCAGAGCTAAAGAGAATGGCACGTTCAAAGCCCAACCATTCACACAGTTGAGCCTCTAAATTTCGATGAGCAGGACTAAAGCCTGTAACCAATGGCGACGCCGCACTTCCAGCTCCATATTGTGAAAGACCCGTTTGCCATGCATCCACCAGTTCAGGATCGTTCGCCAAGCCTAAATAATCATTACTCGAAAAATTGATGAAACTAGAACCTTCGCTATTCAGCAAAGGTCCATTGCTGTTTTCGAGCACCTTGAGTTGGCGAGTCAACCCTTGCTCATGGCGATGAACAAGGGCTTCTTTAATGCGAGCTTTAAACAGTGGCATCGTAGAACATGTCATCTTTAGTTGGACGAGCCGCAACGCGCTCCACCACTTGATCTAACAGTTCGTTTTCTTGAATTTCGTCTGGCTTTTGAGCCACTTCTTGGCTGTTGATACCCAGCTTCTTAAACAACTGCATATCCGTGTCTTCATCAGGGTTTGGCGTCGTCAGTAGCTTACAACCGTAGAAGATAGAGTTCGCACCCGCCATGAAACACATCGCTTGCATCTGTTCGTTCATGTTCTCACGGCCTGCAGATAAGCGAACCGCAGACATAGGCATCATAATACGTGCAATTGCAATCAGCTTGATGAAGTCGAAAGACTCGACATCATCGACGTTTTCCATCGGTGTGCCTTTCACTTTTACAAGCATGTTGATTGGTACACTTTCAGGGTGTACTGGAAGGTTCGCCAGTTCTACAAGAAGGCCTGCGCGGTCATTGGTGCTTTCGCCCATACCGATGATGCCACCAGAACAGATCTTCATTCCGGCATCACGCACGTGAGATAGCGTATCTAAACGATCTTGGTAAGTACGAGTGGTAATAATGCTGCCGTAAAACTCTGGAGACGTATCAAGGTTATGGTTGTAGTAGTCCAAACCTGCGTCGGCTAGCTCACCTGCTTGATCCGGCGTTAACATGCCCAGGGTCATACAGGTTTCTAGACCCATGCCTTTCACACCTTTGATCATGTCAGTTAGGTGAGGCATATCGCGTTCTTTCGGGTTTTTCCATGCAGCGCCCATACAAAAACGAGTTGAGCCCGCATTCTTGGCTTTTTGCGCTGCATCCAAAACACGCTCAACTTCCATTAAGCGTTCTTTGTCGACATCCGTTCGGTAGTGAGCACTTTGAGGGCAGTACTTACAATCTTCAGGACAAGCACCTGTCTTTATCGACAAAAGCGTACTCACCTGCACGTGGTTGTGCTCTTGGTACTGTCTATGAACGACTTGAGCTTCAAACATTAAATCCATAAACGGTTTTTCAAGCAGCGCTGTTACTTCAGCAACTGTCCAGTCATGACGAACTTCCACGTGTCGATCCTTTTTTTTATTTTTTTGATGTTACAACTCTGCGTCTAGAGTTTGCATTTATGCTTGGCTAGTCTACCGACAAGCTTTAGACTGTCAACACATTGATAATATCAAAAGTTTACATCTGATTATTTTTTAATCACACCAAGAATGGAAGTTACTATGGATCTCGCCTTTGATCGCCAGCATATCTGGCATCCCTACACATCAACGTTAACACCTCTGACCTGCTACCCAGTCACCAATGCAGACGGTGTTTACTTAGAATTAGAAGGCGGAAAACGAATTATTGATGGTATGTCGTCTTGGTGGTCAACTATCCACGGCTACAATCATCCAGAGCTAAATGCCGCTGCTCATAGCCAAATAGATAAGGTTTCACACGTTATGTTTGGTGGTATCACCCACCAGCCTGCCATCGATTTATGTAAGAAGCTTCTCAACCTAGCACCAAGTAATCTTGAACATGTATTCTTGGCCGATTCAGGCTCAGTTGCCGTAGAAGTGAGTCTTAAAATGGCGCTTCAATACTGGCATGCCAAAGGACAACCTCGCTCGAAGTTCCTCACACTCAGAGATGGCTACCACGGTGATACCTTTGCAGCGATGTCAGTGACCGACCCTGACAACTCGATGCACAGCCTCTACAAAGGCTTTTTGCCTGAACATATTTTTGCAGATTCACCGAAAACAGGTTTTTGGGAACAATGGGACGCTAACGACATAAACAGCTTCCGTGAAAAGCTAGCAACACATCATCAAGAAGTCGCAGCCGTGATCTTGGAGCCAATTGTCCAAGGTGCTGGCGGTATGCGCATCTACCACCCTGAGTTACTAAAACAGGTTCGATTGCTGTGTGATGAATTCAACGTATTGCTGATCTTGGATGAGATTGCTACCGGGTTTGGCCGCACAGGCAAACTGTTCGCTTGTGAACATGCCGATGTTCAACCTGATATTTTATGTGTTGGCAAAGCGCTGACTGGTGGCTACATGACCCTTTCAGCAACACTGGCGAGCAAAGAAGTCGCTGATACGGTATGTGGCGGTGAAGCGGGCTGCTTTATGCACGGGCCAACCTTTATGGGGAACCCATTAGCTTGTGCAGTCGGTGCGGCAAGCTTGTCGATCATAGAGCGAGGCGATTGGCAAAATCAGACTCAACAGATCGAACAGCTCTTCTCTGAATTACTGCCACCTTTACGAGAGCATGATCTTGTAAAAGACGTACGCTGGCTAGGAGCGATTGGCGTTGTTGAAACACACACACCTGTCGATATGGAAACCATTCAAGCTCATTTTGTTGAGCAAGGTGTTTGGATTCGTCCGTTCGGAAGGTTAATTTATATGATGCCTCCGTTTATTAGCGAACCACAACATATTGAGCAATTGGTCGCAGCTATCGACACTGCATTACAAAATGCTCATTGCTTTAAATAGTAATTAAATAATGCGTTTATTGTTCTGAACAAGAGCGATGATTATTTCTATATATCTTCAATAATAAATCACTTAATTAAACTTAAAGGCCTTACATAAAAGTAAGGCCTTAACTGTTTTGAAGGTAACCGTCAGTTTAACGTAATTGGCTATCTTTACTTGCTCGACGGTTAAACAATGAATGTCGATGTGCGTCATGCTCTAATATTGACTGACATTCGATACACAAACGAACGCCTTTGATCGCGAGTCGTCTTTGTTCCGGTATCTCATCACCACACTCATCACAATAACGCAAACTCTCACCACCTCGAAGGTTTCCTCTGACACGAGAGATCTCATCATCAATGGTATTTTGTATTTGCTGGCTGACACTATCGTCTCCAGCCCATCCTACGGCCATAAGCCCTCCTCTGTACATAAACGAGAAAATCTTTACCTACCGCGGTAAGAGGACATTATAGCCACATTACAATTAAGTAATAATATGCAAAAATAATAAAACACTATTACTTTTTCGTAATAATATTTAGGTGAAAGTAGTCAAAGAACGCACCAATATATTTTTCAGATAATAAAAAACCCAGCCAATAGGCTGGGTTTTCAATAATTTATGAACTCACTAAATCGTCGAACGATTAACCGATGTGCGTTACACCGCCCATGTATGGCTGAAGTACAGCTGGGATAGCAATACGACCGTCAGCTTCTTGGTTGTTCTCAAGAATAGCAACCATAGTACGACCAACAGCAAGACCAGAACCGTTTAGTGTGTGTACAAGTTCAGGTTTCTTCTCGCCTTTACGACGGAAACGAGCTTGCATACGACGCGCTTGGAAATCCCACATGTTTGAACAAGAAGAAATCTCACGGTAAGTCTCTTGTGCTGGAACCCATACTTCTAAGTCGTAAGTTTTCGCAGAACCGAAGCCCATATCACCCGTACATAGAATTACTTTACGGTAAGGAAGCTCTAGAAGTTGAAGTACTTTTTCAGCATGACCAGTTAGCTCTTCAAGCGCTGCCATTGAGTCTTCTGGCTTAGTGATTTGTACTAATTCAACTTTGTCGAATTGGTGCATACGGATAAGACCACGAGTGTCACGACCGTAAGAACCCGCTTCAGAACGGAAACATGGCGTGTGAGCTGTCATCTTAAGTGGCAGTTCAGCTTCATCAGTAATAGTGTCACGAACCATGTTCGTTACCGGTACTTCCGCAGTAGGGATAAGCGATAGAGTCTTAAGAGGTACGTCACTTACTTGCTCAGTTAGCGGGCTTGTATGGAACAAGTCTTCGCCGAACTTCGGAAGTTGACCAGTACCGTAAAGGCTATCGTGGTTCACTAGGTACGGTACGTACATTTCTGTGTAGCCGTGCTCATCAGTGTGAAGGTCCAGCATGAACTGAGCAATAGCACGGTGTAGGCGTGCGAATTTGCCTTTCATCACGATGAAACGAGAACCAGAGATTTTAACTGCGCTAGCAAAATCAAGACCGCCAGACATTTCGCCAAGATCTACATGATCTTTCACTTCAAAGTCGTAAGCCTTAGGTTGACCCCAACGAGAAACTTCTACGTTGTCGTCTTCATCTTTACCATCTGGCACTTCTGCATCAGGTAGGTTAGGAATAGACATTGTGATCGTTTCTAGCTCAGATTGAAGATCAGCCAATGCTACTTTAGCTTGGTCTAGTTCTGCGCCTAGGTTGCCTACTTCAGCAAGGATACGCTCAGCTTCTTCATGGTCGCCTTTTGCTTTCGCTTGACCAATGGACTTCGATCGAGAGTTACGTAACGCTTGTAGCTCTTCAGTTTTCATCTGAAGGGACTTACGTTTTTCTTCAAGTTCACGAATTGTCTCTACATCAAGGGTGAAGCCTCGACGTGCTAATTTTGCCGCTGTTTCATCCAGCTCAGCTCGAAGTAATTTAGAATCCAGCATTGCTAATCCTATGCTTTAGTTATTTGAATATTCAGTAGTTTGCTACTGAATCACTGCTAAACCCCTAAAACTGGTGCTATTTCGACCAATTTCTAACGATTTAATTGAATTTTTATGACTAGGTAACGATATCCAAAAAAGACTACTTTTCATAGCGTTTTTGTGGGCTTTTTGCGTCCAAATCCGCCAGATAATCTAGCTTCTCGCCAATTTTGGTCTCTAAGCCTCGTTTTGTTGGGAAATAGTATTGCTTCTCTCCCATTTCAGGAGGCAGATACTTTTCCCCAGCCGCGTAGGCTCCAGGTTCGTCATGAGCATAACGGTATTCTTGCCCGTAGCCCATGTCCTTCATCAAAGTTGTGGGTGCATTCCGTAAATGATGAGGGACTTCATATTCAGGCAGATTGTGCGCGTCTGTTAACGCTTGCTTCCAAGCTGTATAAACGGCGTTACTCTTTGGTGCACACGCGAGATAAACAACCGCCTGTGCAATCGCACGCTCCCCTTCAGCAGGGCCAATACGTATAAAACAATCCCAAGCCGACATCGCGACTTGCATTGCGCGAGGGTCAGCATTGCCAATATCTTCAGAAGCAATCGCCAGCAAGCGTCTAACGATATACAGAGGATCGCAACCTGCCGCAATCATGCGTGCCGACCAATATAAAGCCGCATCAGGGTTTGAACCACGAATTGACTTATGAACTGCAGATATTAGGTCATACCAAATATCGCCTTTATTATCAAAACGAGCGACTTTCTCACCGGCCACTTCAGCCAACAGCTGCAAGGTTATCGATTTCTCACCTTTATCGTTGTCTTCTGCCATGTCATACAGCAGTTCAAGATAATTAAGCGACATACGCGCGTCGCCGTTAACCAGTTCTGCAAGGCGATCTAAAACATTATCAGCAAAATCAGCAGGCACATCACCTAACCCACGTTGCTTATCTTCAATCGCTTGGCGGATGACGAGGGAAATATCCTCGGTATTGAGAGAAGTCAGTTTGTAGACACGCGCACGTGACAACAAAGCGTTGTTCAACTCAAAAGAAGGGTTTTCTGTCGTCGCACCAATAAAGGTCACGGTACCATCTTCGATATGAGGCAGAAAAGCATCCTGCTGACTTTTGTTAAAGCGATGGACTTCGTCCACAAACAGGATGGTTCTGCGCCCTGCTCGCTTGTTCTCACGCGCTTTTTCAATCGCAATACGAATGTCTTTTACGCCCGAAGTTACCGCCGATACGCGTTCAACTTCTGCATTCGCATAGTTTGCTGCTACTTCGGCTAACGTCGTTTTACCGGTGCCCGGAGGCCCCCACAAAATCATCGAGTGGATATGACCCGCTTCCAATGCTCTGCGAAGTGGTTTACCTGGGCCTAATATATGCTGCTGACCGATATACTGTTCGACAGTTTCCGGTCTCATACGAGCAGCAAGGGGACGAAAATCTTCGTCCCCCGCAAAATCTAAGCTGTAATTACTCAATTGCAATCTCTTGATTCGTTGATGGCATTAATGCCTATCGACGTACTACCAAACGTTCTGCTTCTTTAGGTCAGTTTCTTTGGTCGTCGACCTCGACACCTTCCGGCGCCACAAAAGTAAAACGGTCTGCTGCAGGTTTACCCAAGTCAACATTGCTAAAGGTAAACTCACCTTTTTGACCGTCTTGTTCAATCACATTAAAGCCCTGAACAATGCCTTTCTCGGTGATATTAATCTGGAAGTCACCCTGATTAGAGTCCGCTGCCGTTGGTGTTAGTGTAAATTGGTTACCTGTTTGCGCGACGTTGTAGTTATCCCAATCGCTTTCTTGGTTACGTGTAAGCAAGACAAAAGGTGTTTGCGATGTCGCTTGCTCTTGCCAATAAATACTCACTTGCTCAATGAACGGGCTGTAGTACCACAAGCTTTGGCCATCAGATACCAATAGGTTTTCATCAGGGAAAGTGGTTTCCCAGCGGAATAAGCTAGGGCGAGCAATCTCTACCGTGCCCTCGCCTTCCATGACAACATCACCATCAGGGCTGGTCACGACTTGTTTAAAGTCAGCACTAAAGCCTGCGTTCAATGCCAAACGGCTACTCAACTCTTCTTTCGGAGAAGCAAACACTGAGAAGCTCATAAATAAAAGTGCGAATACTTTTTTCATCAATAATCCTGTTAGAACATAAGTCGGTCATATTTTCGATTTGACCGACTTAATGGGTATGAGTTCCTAGTGGAACTAATCTTTTGGTGGCGCTGGTGCCAAGACTTCTCGGTTACCGTTATGGCCTGGAGCACTTACGATACCTTGAGCTTCAAGTTGCTCGACAATGCGTGCAGCACGGTTGTAACCAATCTTGAATCGACGCTGTACGCCTGAAACTGAACCACGACGTGAATGAACAACGTGTTCTACCACTTGATCAAACAGAGGATCGACCTCTTCATCACCTTCCATCTTCTCACCCGGAAGCAAGGTTTCTGGGGTTTGTTCGCCGTTAGTGATCTCATCAATATAGTTTGGCTTACCACGCGCTTTCCAGTTATTCACAACTGCGTGTACATCATCATCAGATGCAAAGGCACCGTGAACACGAGTTGTATGACTAGAGCCCGGTGGCAAGTAAAGCATATCACCCATGCCCAATAGTGATTCCGCACCACCTTGGTCAAGGATAGTTCTTGAATCCGTTTTGGTTGATACCGTAAAGGCCACACGGGTTGGAATGTTCGCTTTGATAAGGCCGGTAATAACATCCACCGAAGGACGTTGCGTCGCTAGGATCAAGTGAACACCCGCCGCACGTGCTTTTTGTGCCAAACGTGCGATCAGTTCTTCAACCTTCTTACCGACCACCATGATTAGGTCGGCAAATTCATCAACGATAACCACAATGTAAGGCAGCTTCTCAAGCAATGGGGCTTCAGGGTCCATGCTGTCGCCCGGCTTCCACAGTGGATCGTGAATTGGGTGACCCGCTTCCGCAGCCATCTTAAGCTTATCGTTGTAACCTTTAATGTTACGAACGCCTAACGCTGACATCAGCTTATAACGGCGTTCCATCTCGCCAACACACCAACGAAGGGCGTTCGACGCATCTTTCATGTCGGTTACCACTTCAGACAATAGATGAGGAATACCCTCATAAACCGATAGCTCAAGCATTTTCGGGTCGATCATGATGAATCGAACATCTTCCGGTGATGCTTTGTAAAGCATACTCAGAATCATTACGTTCACACCTACCGACTTACCAGAACCGGTTGTACCAGCAACCAGAACGTGAGGCATTTTCGATAGATCAGCAATGACGGCTTCACCAGCGATGTCTTGTCCGAGAACCACTGTCGTTGGAGATTTCGCTTCTTGGAACTGAGGGCTAGCAACCACATCTGAGAAGAATACTGTTTGGCGACTCATGTTTGGCAGTTCTAAGCCAACATAAGGTTTACCCGGAATCACCTCTACGACACGTACTGCCAATGCAGAAAGCGAACGCGCTAAGTCCATAGAAAGACCAGAAATACGGCTTACTTTCACACCCGGAGCCAGATCAAGTTCGAATCGAGTGATTACTGGACCAGGGAAAATATCAACCACATCGGCTTTGATCTTGTAGTCCGCTAGCTTAGATTCCACAAGACGAGCAATTGCCTCTAGTGCGTCACGGTCAATAAAGGTTTCACGCTTTTCAGGGTGGAATAACAATTCAAGTGTTGGTAATGGCTCAGCAGGCTTCGGTAAATTAACATCTTGTTGAACCAAGAACGGGTTCTGCGCCGCTGCCATATTCGCTTGGGCTTCAGAAATAATGCTTTGGAATGCGGCGACATCCTGATCTTGATGCGAAGACTCTTCTTCCGTAACTTCTTCCCAAGGAAGATCAACAGCTGGCTCTTGGTTTTGTGCTGTTGACTGTTCAGGCTCTGAACGTTCTTCTTGATAAGAGAAAGGTTCAAATTGCTCATCCGCTAACTCTGCATCAGCTTGCTCGGTTTCAGTCTGCTGAGCTTCAGGAGCGAAAGTCTGTTCGTCAGCCTGCTCTTCCGTTACATCAAATGGTGAAGCTTGTGCAGAGAAATCGTCTTCCACAGTTGCTTCTGGCTCACCCATTGGTGAAGCGTGTAGAGATTCTGGCTGAACATCTTCAACATCGAATTCATTCGTTACTTCTGGCGAGCTATTGACCTCTGGTTCTGCACTTTCAAGAGCCATATCAGTAGAGGTAACGTCTTGTTGCTCATTCTGCATGTATTGCTGATACGCGATTTGAGATTCATGCGCATCAACCTGTTCTTGCTCCGCAAGATCATCTTCATACATAGCGGCGTTTTCTAGCTGCTCGATAGTGGCATTAAGCTGCTTAGAACGCTCCACACCTTCTTCTAAAGGCTCCTCTGGCGCTTGGTAAACAGGTGCTACAGGGATCGACTCAGGTGCAACTTGAGGTTGGCGCTGAACCTGAGGTTCTTCTTGTTCTGAAGCTTCTTGCTTCGCTGGCGCCTCAACAGGCATGTGAATATTGTAATGGCGCTTCGGTGTCGCAGCGCTCTCTAGCGCACTTGCAGCCGCATCTGACGAATCATTGATCGCAGAAAAGCTCATTGCAGGATCTAGTGGATCATGCTCTGTTGATTCTTTGTCATCTTCTAAAGCAGGAACATCACGGTAACTCGGCTCTTGATGACGTTCTTCGATTAAATCGCGGTCTGCTGTTTCTCTTAGCTGAGGCTCTAGTAGCTCTTGATCTTGGCCACGAGCCTTATTAACAGCAGACGTGAAGAATTTGATGGCACATTCACCTAACCATTCCACAATGCTTAACCAAGAAATACCAGTTAATAGAGTAAAACCAGCACCCCATAAGAAAAGAAGAACCAGCGTACTACCAAGAACATTCAACGTCGGAAGTGCAAGGCTTGTTAAGACGTCACCCACGACTCCACCTGATGAAAAGTACCAGATGTCGTCAAAGTTAATATCCGCTAGACCACAACTAGTAAGGATTAGGATAGTCAGGCCAAGTAAGCGAGTGCCCCACAGCATAAAGTCGATCTGCTCGTCTTCATTACGTTTGCGGAATAATACCCACGCAGCAACCGTCACCAAGATAGGCAAAGGGTAAGCCAAAGAACCAAATACGAAGAAAAGTGTATCCGCCAACCAAGCACCTAGATAACCACCCGCATTTTGAATGTCACCACCCCACGCCGTTTGCGACCATGATGGGTCAGCTGGACTAAAAGTTAATAACGCAACGGCAAGTAGAATAGAGAAGAGAACACCGAGAATCAGGCTGCACTCTTTGAGACGTTGAGAACCACTCAAACGAGGAGACTGAGGCTCTTCACTCGTTTTAATGATTGTTTCTACTTTATTACTGCTCTGCTTGAACATAAACCAACTTAATAATTAAACGGGATAAAAACATCTCGAGCGGCAAAGCCGCTCGTTTCAATGAAACTACTGTTGATTTAACCATATCAAACAGAAAAACCCAATTCCAGAAAGCAAGAAAGCGGAACAAATGTCCGCTTTCTTTCATTTCACCAATTGTGACTAACGAGTTTTAATCACAAGTTGATTAGTTTGTTTCACTTCTTCCATTACAACGTAAGTTCGAGTGTCGTTTACGCCCGGTAGACGAAGTAACGTATCACCCAGTAGCTTACGGTAAGCACCCATATCAGATACACGTGTTTTTAGAAGATAGTCAAAATCACCCGACACTAAATGACACTCTTGGATGTCATCTAGTTTCTGCACAGCGGTGTTGAATTGTTCGAACACATCTGGCGCACCACGGTTCAACGTAATTTCAACAAACACTAAAAGTGAAGCATCAAGGTACTGTGGGTTCAGCAATGCTGTGTACCCAGTAATGTAACCTTGACGTTCTAAACGACGAACACGTTCAAGACATGGAGTTGGAGAAAGTCCTACTCGTTTTGAGAGTTCAACGTTTGAGATACGACCGTCTTTTTGCAACTCATTAAGAATGTTGCGGTCAATACGATCTAGTTCCTTGGACGGCTTCTTATAATTGTCTGCCATTTTTTATTCCACCTTATTACTTCCTTGCAAAAAAATATACTACAACTTTTTAATATTCAGTATCAAATTTTATCTGAACCTATCTATACTAGATATTAATTCGACAGAATTACCCTACACATAGATAAAACAACCAAAATAAAATGAGGAGTCAGGATGATCATTGGCGTACCTAAGGAAATCAAGAACCACGAATACCGCGTTGGTATGACCCCAGCTAGCGTGAGAGAACTAATCTCACACGGCCACCAAGTTTTTGTAGAAACCAATGCCGGTACTGGTATCGGTTTTTCAGACGATGATTACATCGCTGTAGGCGCATCCATTCTTCCTACTGCTGCTGACGTTTTCGCGAAAGCAGAGATGATTGTAAAGGTTAAAGAACCTCAAGCTGTCGAGCGAGCTATGCTTCGCGAAGGGCAAATATTATTTACCTATTTACACCTTGCACCAGATTTTCCACAAACTGAAGAGCTTATCAAGAGCAAAGCTGTCTGCGTAGCCTATGAGACTGTAACAGATAATATGGGTCGCTTGCCACTATTAGCACCAATGTCTGAAGTAGCTGGTCGCATGTCTATTCAAGCAGGTGCACAAACATTAGAGAAATCTAACGGTGGTTGTGGTCTTCTTCTTGGTGGCGTTCCAGGTGTTGAACCAGCAAAAGTTGTTGTTGTTGGTGGCGGTGTTGTAGGTGCTAACGCAGCACGTATGGCTGTTGGCCTTCGCGCTGATGTTACAATCCTTGACCGTAACGTAGATACACTTCGTCGTCTTGATGAAGAATTCCAAGGTCGCGCAAAAGTGGTTTATTCTACTGAAGACGCTATCGAGAAGCATGTTCTAGAAGCAGACCTAGTGATTGGTGCAGTACTAATCCCTGGTGCAGCAGCGCCTAAACTGGTTACAAAAGAGCACATCGCTAAGATGAAGCCAGGTTCAGCAGTTGTTGATGTTGCAATCGACCAAGGCGGTTGTTTCGAGACTTCTCACGCAACCACTCACGCAGACCCAACTTACATCGTTGATGACGTAGTTCACTACTGTGTTGCAAACATGCCAGGTGCTGTAGCGCGTACTTCAACTTACGCACTAAACAATGCAACACTTCCTTACATTGTTAAGCTAGCGAACAAAGGCTACCGCGAAGCACTTCTATCTGATGAAGGCTTCCTAGAAGGTCTAAACGTCATTCACGGTAAAGTAACTTGTAAAGAAGTTGCAGAAAGCTTTGACCTTGAATACGTAGATCCAGCAGAAGCTATCGCAATGTTTAACTAATGATGTAGTAACTAACTGAGCGTCAAATTTTCTCGTTGAAGCGTTCAGTTAATCCACACATTAAAAAGCCAGTCCGATTTTGTCGAACTGGCTTTTTTGTCTCTATAACACTATCGTTCGAAAGCTATGATTAGCACGCTTTCTAATAACCGCATCGTTTATCTATCGCTCTTAACACCATGAACCAACAGATTTCGAGGTGTGACACTACGTTCACAAAACTCTTCGATGGTGGCTTCGTAGCCTTGTTCTTTTAAATAAATCGCGCGATCCAACGCTAGCCATATCTCTAATGGTCGTCTAAAGACTTGCTGAACCAGGCTTAGTTTTTCCATCTCCCAGAAAAGTTGCTCCCCTTGAACAAGATAAGACTCAAAATCGGTATCCAAACGAATTGGGAGCTCTTTAATCTCTGAAGCCCATAAACAAAAAGCTTTAAAGCCCGCAGACAATTCTGATTTTTTGATGCTCGGCACGGGAATGTATTCATCAATCCCCATTTCAGCCTTGAGTAACTGACTGAAGCCTAGGCGATAACTCATCTCCAATTGGCGATGTCGCTTTACCCTTTCGCCACCAGTAACGGTTTCTTGGAGTGGAATTCGTAAATCACTCTTGCTCAATGTTAAAGCCGAGGCTTGTGCCACTGATGACATCGCTTTGTAGTTGTCGTCACGAATAAGGTGATAACAACAAGGGGATATAGTCACAGCAGGAAGCCCATGCGACACGGACTTTTTAACTAACTCAACATGGAGATCACCACAGGCATGCAGTGCTACCGCATGTTGATTGGAATTAAACACCTCATCAACACTCTCAGAAAAGGCATCACCTTGAACAAACGTCATTTCTAAACGTTGTGCATCTGCAATCTTTTGGCCGCTTTCGCACAGCGATTGTTGCCACTCGAAGCTGGTCACTTTTTGCTTCGATTGTTGAGATAAGATTCGACCAAGGAAGCCTTTACCAGAACACCACTCCAGCCACTCTTTACCATGGTGGTGATCAAGTACCGCCTCTCCCATCGACACGATTTGTTGCAACTTTCTACCTGGAATACCATCGGCAGTACCACGAGGGAGGTGGAGCCCTACCAAAGCTGTATTATCAAACTGAATATTTTGATTCGCGAGCTCTAAATCAGGAAGGAAACGAATCAGTTCCTCGGCCAACAGCTCAGGGTTTTCTTTTAAAGTTTGAATGCTTTCAATGCTTAAGTCTTCTAACCAGTCAACAAGTGGACGATTGGCCTCTTGCCATGGTTGCTGTTGAGTTTGGCATAGGTGAAAAGGCTCTGAACGCCAATAAACTTGGTGCTCTAACAAAAATGAGTCGAGAATTGTAAATCGTGAATGCATGATTCCCCCTATGGTGCGTGGATTGTAGGGGTAAGAGCTTCAAATGGAAAGGTTCGAGACAAAGAGAACTAAAAAACGCACGCCCAATAAAGCCGAAAACAAAACGGCCTGTAAATACAGGCCGAATAAGAGTCTAGCTTTAAATGAAGAGATTAACGAACAGGTAGTTCGATATCTTTAAACATCTCTTCGATCTCTTCATTAGACTTCAAAGAAATGGCTTGCTCAACTACTGGGCGAGTTAGGTGCGGCGCAAAACGCTCCATAAAATCAAACATGTAAGAACGCAGGAATGTGCCTTTTCTAAAGCCAATGCTTGTGGTGCTAGCACCAAATAGGTGACTCGCATCAATTGCAACCAAATCGGTATCTTGCTCGTGGTCAATCGCCATACTTGCGATGACACCCACACCAATGCCCATGCGAACATACGTTTTGATGACGTCCGCATCGGTCGCGGTAAACACAACACGCGGTGTTAGACCAACTTTATTGAACGCAGTATCAAGCTCAGAACGACCAGTGAAACCAAATACGTAGGTCACTAGAGAATAAGCCGCAAGATCTTCGATCGTTATATTTCGCTTCTGTGCCAGAGGGTGATCTTTGGTCACAACGATTGAACGGTTCCAGTGGTAACACGGCAGCATGATCGCATCTTGATAAAGGTGCAGCGCTTCTGTTGCAATCGCAAAGTTCGCTGTACCCTTCGCTACCGCTTCTGACATCTGGCTTGGTGTGCCTTGGTGCATGTGAAGCGATACTTTTGGATAACGCGCAGTGAAACCTTTAATCACATCAGGCAGAGCATAACGAGCTTGGGTATGAGTGGTTGAAATATTCAATGTACCCATCTCAGGATGAGTGTGTTCACCCGCTACGGCTTTAATGCTCTCAACACGAGCCAAAATCTCTTGAGAGATGCGAATGATATCCTCACCGGCTTGGGTAACCTGTGTTAAATGCTTACCGCTACGCTCAAAAATCTGAATGCCTAGCTCGTCTTCAAGTAATCTAACTTGCTTACTAATGCCTGGCTGAGATGTGTACAAACTCTCTGCTGTAGCTGAAACATTTAGGTTATGGTTTACAACCTCAACAATGTACTTCAGTTGCTGTAACTTCATATCTAACCTCGTAATCCTTTACTCATTTCTGTGCTAACTTATTTGCAAAGAGAGCGTTATAGTCTCGTGTAATATAATTAATAGTTATAACGCTTCAAACACAAAAATGACAGAAAAATTGAGTTTTTCTAGCTTAACAAACAAAAACATCACTAACGCTTTGCAACCCAACCCTCATTCTCATACATTAGTGGGTAAGTTTTGATTGCCGATTTCGCTCAACAAGAGATAATCAGAAATTGCAATTTACGAGTGCCGATACACAATGGAATCGTGTATCCTCTCAGGTTAGCTATAGAAAATAATAAGCAGACTCAAATATATGAATATTGGTTTAATAATCGCCTTAGTAGCCGTTCTTTTGGTGTTAGTTTTAGGCTACAACATCATGCTTCAATATAAAGTTAAGGTAGAAACAGCGAAGAAACAGGAAGCTTCTCGTTATCTAACCATTATTGACGGTACAGAAGAACTGATTGGCAACGCTCATCACATGCCGTTTAGCCAAGATCTTCTTGTGTGCTTAAACAATCGGATTCTTGATGCATTAGAAAACATGTATCAACTCGATCCAAAAAATAAGCAACTTGCCCAACGCATTGAAAGCGTAAAACAACAGATCACTCAGCTCAAAGAGAACTACAAAGGTGGTGAGAGCACAGTTTTCCGCGTACCAAGTAGTGACAAGCAAGCAATCATGATGCTAAAGCTCGTTAAGCGCCTACGTGATACAGTCCGTAACGAACACAATAAGGGTCGCTTCGAGACTCAAGCTTATGTGGTTGAAAACGCTCGTCTAGAGACAATTCAAATTCGTATCAACATTGAAAACGTTATCAAACGTGCAAACGACTCGATTTCTCGTGGGCAACCGGGAACAGCAATTCAGTTACTGCGTAAAGGTATCGATGCGCTAGCAACCAAAAATGATTCGTACTCTAATCAAGCAAAAGAAAAGCTACAGCAGATGCTCGACGAGCTTGATCAAAAACGCCAAGATAAGAACGCTCAAGATTTACAACAGATCGAATCTAAAGAGCGAGAAGACGATATGGATGCCCTCTTCGGTCAAAAGAAAAAATGGTAACAGTCTAACTCAACAATTAAAGGCCGCCTTATTTACATTAAATAGGCGGCCTTTTTTATAGCTGTTGAATTTCCTTTCTCTGTATAGGGAGATCTCTTGAGCTGTGATAAAATCCCCGCATTATCAACAAACTTTCCCTGACCATGTATCAAGAACTACTCGCTCCAATCCACTCTTTTCTGAAAGCAGAAACGCCAGATTCATGGATAGATGAAGCCAAAAAGCCTGAAAATCTGCACATCATTCTACGCGATCACATGCTGTGTGAACTTAAAGCAGCACAGAGTGCCTTGTTCCTTATCCGCAAGTACGCAGTTGATAAAGAAAGTGCGAAACAACTGAATGAATGGATTTTGCCATACGAGCAATTTGCTTACCGTCGTATCGGAGACTTAGAGTCTCTGCGTGGTAAAAGCAACGTATCCAAGCAAATCACAGCGAAAGAAGGCTGTAATTACGGTGCTGATCTGATCGATAAGATGGTACTGCTGATCAAAGAAGAGCTGCATCACTTCTACCAAGTCATGGAGTTGATGGAGAAGAAAGGCGTAACTTACCAGCCAATCGAGGCGGGTCGTTATGCTAAAGGCTTGATCAAACAAGTTAAGACTTACGAGCCTGATGCTCTGGTTGATAAGCTTATCATCGGCGCGTTTATTGAAGCTCGCTCTTGTGAACGATTCGCTAAATTGGCTCCTTTCTTGGAAGAAGACATGGAGAAATTTTACGTGTCTCTACTTCGCTCAGAAGCTCGCCACTACCAAGATTACCTTGAGCTAGCAGAACAGATCGCAGGTAAAGATATTTCAGAGCGTATTGCTCATTTTGCGCAAGTAGAAGCGGAACTTATCACTTCAGAAGACAGTGACTTCAAATTCCATAGTGGTGCTCCAGTTTAAACTCTGTGCAGAGAATTCATTCCAGTTTAGACTAATCCGGACAAGACAATTAAGGCCAGCAATATGCTGGCCTTTGTTATTTATATCTCGAGCTAAATATAAACTTAAGCTAGCGTACCGTTGATCTCTGCAAGTACAGCAGCTGGGTCAATAGCTTGAGTAATAGGACGACCAATAACAAGGTAGTCTGACCCCGATTCAATCGCTTTAGAAGGGGTCATGATACGCTTCTGGTCACCAACATCAGCGCCTACAGGACGAATACCTGGAGTCACTAGTTTGAACTCCTGACCAAGTGCGCCTTTAAGCAAAGAAGCCTCTTGTGCAGAGCATACAACACCGTCTAAGCCAGAGTTCTTCGTTAGAGAAGCTAAGCGCATCACTTGCTGCTGTGGTTCAAGATCCAAGCCAATACCCGCTAAGTCAGATTGCTCCATACTGGTTAGGACAGTTACGCCGATTAGCAACGGGCGATCTTTACCATACGGTTCTAAGATTTCGCGAGAAGCCGTCATCATGCGCTCACCGCCACTTGCGTGTACGTTCACCATCCATACACCTAGTTCAGCGGCAGCGCGGACTGCCTTTGAACATGTGTTCGGGATATCGTGAAACTTAAGGTCTAAAAATACTGAGAAACCACGCTTATGCAATTCACGAACAAATTCAGGGCCAAACAGAGTAAACATCTCTTTGCCCACTTTTAGGCGGCAAGATGCTGGATCAATACGATCAACAAAGGCTAACGCATCCGCTTGGTTGTCATAATCCAAAGCTACAATGATTTTTTGGTCGTTCATTTCATCTCCTAACGCAGTTAACTTTCTAAAAATTTCAATCACCAAATCAGGTGATAAATAACAGTCATAAAAATGCAGCCCGAAAGCTGCAATTAATAATTTGGTCTTAAAATGACCACAAATCTATTCACCATCAAGCCCACGAATAGGCTTGATCGTTCCCCACCCCTTACATGAAGGGCAGTGCCAATACATTGAATGTGTTGAGAAACCACACTGACGACAACGATAATGGGGCTTAACCTTAAGTTGTTCACCAACCATAGACTGAAGTGTGGTTAAGCTGTCTTTCGCTCGACCTTCTTCAGCTTCCGCTAGGTGGTAATCAATTAATCGATAAAAACCTTTCATGGTTGGGTTTTTAACAAGCTGCTTGGTCAGTAGCTCTTGCGCAGAGCCTACATCTTCATGGTGAGCAACCAATTGCGCCAGCATCAGTTCGGCAGATACACCGGCTTTCTTCTGTATACACGCTTTCAGGAACTCGACCAGTTGAGCTTCTTGTCCAAGTTTGTGGTAACACTCAGCAAGAGTTGGCAACACCTCACTGATAAAATCGATATCTTGTTCGAGTACCGACTCCAGACAATCAATTGTCTTTTGGTAATCTTCATTCGCTAAGTGGAACTTACCTAAAGCAATACTTGCACGAACACATTTAGGATCTTCAGAAAGCGCCTTCTTGAAGTGCTGAAGTGCTTTAGAGCGATTGCCATCAGCTTGCTCCTGCATCGCAAGTTCACACCAAAAATGCGCTACTGTCGCACGCATTTTCATTTTCTTCTTACCAAGCTTAACGAGGATATTTCCGTAATGGATAGCCTTATTCCACTCTCGAGTTTGCTGATAAATAGCAACTAACTGCTGCAAAGCGCCCTCTTTGTGGTCGGGTTCTTCTACAAGCTGTTCAAAGATTTTTTCGGCGCGATCAAGAAAACCAGAGACCATGTAGTCTTTAGCTAATTGTTGCAGTGCGAGATTTTTCTGGTCGAGAGTAAGCCCCGAACGAGAGATAAGATTTTGGTGAATTCGAATAGCGCGGTCGACTTCGCCTCTTGAGCGGAACAAGTTGCCCAAGGCTAAGTGAGTGTCGATGGTCTCATTGTCTACTTGAAGTAGCTCAATAAAATGATCAACCGCTTTGTCAGATTGGTCTGACAGTAATAGGTTCAAACCCGTCACGTATTGACGGGAGATCTGGTGTGATTGTTTTTGTTTTTCTTGCTGAGCATTACGATTACCCATATACCAACCATAAGCGGCTGCGATAGGCAAAAGTAAGAACAGTAACTCTAACATCAAATATAGCCTTTAAGCTTTAGTATCAGCAGCGACCTGCTTTGATTGCTTATTGAGTTGCTTCTTCAAGCGATGAATTTTTAGCTGAGACCGCATGTGCATATTGCCAAAGACTAACCAAGCAAGGGCAAAGCCTGAAACGAATACAACGCCTAGTAAACTTGATAGGTGGAAGTCACCTTGCGCTAGCAGATAGTTGAAATTCACAGTTGTTTGGTTTTGAGAGCCTAAAGCCAGTGCAATTAGGAAAAGTGCGATAACGGCGACTATTTTTATAATTTTCATAGTTCATCACTCATTGGTTGGTTAGCTGTACGATTATGCAGGAAAATTACTAATCAGACCACCATATTATGGTCATAAAAAAGCGGCATACATTATAGTATGCCGCTTTTCTTAATTCCGATAAGTAGGCTACAGTCCTGAGTTTACTCGTTCGCGTAGCTCTTTACCTGGTTTGAAGTGAGGAACGTATTTGCCTTCCAACTCTACCTTGTCACCAGTTTTAGGATTACGTCCAACACGAGGTTCACGGTAATGCAGAGAAAAACTGCCAAAGCCGCGAATTTCGATTCGATCACCACTTTCTAGTGTTGAAGCCATGTGCTCTAAAATGTCTTTTACAGCGTCTTCAATTTCTTTTGCAGAAAGATGCGTTTGCTCAGCGCATAGTCTTTCAATCAATTCAGACTTAGTCATAGTTACCCTCGTTGGTTTTCTTTTTAGAAATTATAGACCTATCGGAAAAATAAGCAAAAAAAAAGGAGCCTTACGGCTCCTTTCTTGGCTATATAGCTATAATTCTCTTAACGAGAAGCTATTATTCGCCTTTAGCAGCTTTGAATGCGTCTGCCATTGCGTTACCGAACGCGCCTTCTTCAGACTTGTTCAGTGAAGCCATTGCTTCTTGCTCATCAGCTTCATCTTTAGCTTTGATAGATAGGTTGATTACGCGGTTCTTACGGTCTACACCAGTGAACTTCGCTTCAACGCTGTCGCCAACGCTTAGGATTAGAGATGCATCTTCGATACGGTCGCGAGAAACTTCAGAAGCGCGGATGTAACCTTCAACGCCTTCGATTAGCTCGATAGTAGCGCCTTTCGCGTCAACTGCAGTAACAGTACCGTTTACAAGAACACCTTTCTTGTTGTCAGCAACGTATGCGTTGAACGGGTCGTTTTCCATTTGCTTAACGCCAAGAGAAATACGCTCACGCTCTGCATCTACTGCTAGAACAACAGCAGAGATTTCGTCGCCTTTCTTGTATTCACGTACAGCTTCTTCGCCGGCAGCGTTCCAAGAAATGTCAGATAGGTGTACAAGACCGTCGATACCGCCTTCTAGACCGATGAAGATACCAAAGTCAGTGATAGACTTGATCTTACCAGTAACTTTGTCGCCCTTAGCTTGCATTTCTGCAAATGACTGCCATGGGTTAGCTTTACACTGTTTCAGACCTAGAGAGATACGACGACGTTCTTCGTCGATATCAAGAACCATAACCTCAACTTCGTCGCCAACATTAACAACTTTAGAAGGGTGGATGTTCTTGTTAGTCCAATCCATTTCAGAAACGTGTACTAGACCTTCAACGCCTTCTTCGATCTCAACGAAGCAGCCGTAGTCAGTTAGGTTTGTAACACGACCAGAAAGCTTGTGACCTTCAGGGTAACGCTTAGCGATTGCTACCCATGGATCTTCGCCTAGTTGCTTAAGACCTAGTGAAACACGAGTGCGCTCACGATCGAACTTAAGAACTTTAACTAGGATTTCGTCACCAACGTTAACGATCTCTGATGGGTGCTTAACGCGCTTCCAAGCCATATCTGTGATATGTAGAAGACCGTCAACACCGCCAAGGTCAACGAATGCACCGTAGTCAGTAAGGTTCTTAACGATACCTTTAACTTCAGTACCTTCTTGTAGAGTTTCAAGAAGTTCGTCACGCTCAACACTGTTTTCAGATTCGATAACAGCACGACGAGAAACAACAACGTTGTTACGCTTCTGGTCTAGCTTGATTACTTTGAACTCTAGCTCTTTGTTTTCTAGGTGAGCAGTGTCACGGATAGGACGTACGTCTACTAGAGAACCTGGAAGGAAAGCACGGATACCGTTAAGTTCAACAGTGAAACCGCCTTTAACTTTACCGTTGATGATACCAACAACAGTTTCAGCTTCTTCGCAAGCTTTCTCAAGTACGATCCAAGCTTCGTGGCGCTTAGCTTTCTCACGAGAAAGTTGAGTCTCACCGAAACCATCTTCAACAGCGTCTAGAGCTACGTCTACTTCAGCACCAACTTCAACTTCAAGTTCGCCAGCAGCGTTCTTGAATTGTTCAGCAGGAATAGCAGATTCAGACTTAAGACCAGCGTCTACAAGAACGAAACCGTTCTCGATAGCTACTACAGTACCTTTAACGATGCTGCCTTGTTGGAATTCAGTTTCAGATAGAAACTCTTCAAAGAGTTGAGCAAAAGATTCAGTCATTATTTAATCTTCAATAATTAAACGTCCATGGGTATCCTACCGCATGGGGTTGATAAATTCGCCGGTCATCATCCTTGCGACCAACGTTCGTACTAGCTCGGCGAAATTACCCAGCCAGTTTCGATTCAATATAGTGTAGTGCTTTTTCTACTACCTGCTCAATATTCATTGAGGTGGAGTCAAGCACTAGAGCATCCTCTGCAGGGCGAAGTGGCGCCACTGGGCGATTACGATCTCGATCGTCTCGCTCTTGGATCTCGCTCAAAAGGTCGTCAAATTTAACATCTAACCCCTTCTGTTGCAACTGTTTAAGGCGGCGACTCGCACGCTCTTCAGCACTTGCATCTAAAAATATTTTCGCTTCAGCTTCAGGAAACACAACCGTTCCCATGTCACGGCCATCGGCAACCAAGCCAGGCGCAGCGCTGAATGCACGTTGACGACGAAGCAGTGCTTCTCGAACGCGAGGTAAAGCAGCAACTTTTGAAGCCGCCATGCCAGTCTCTTCTTTACGAAGTTCACCAGACACATCTTCACCTTCTAGGATAACCTTAACTAAGTCGCCTTCAGCAATAAACTGCACGTCTAAGTGTGTAGCAAGCGGTACTAAAGCATCTTCTGATTCTGTATCCACACCATGGTGAATTGCCGCTAAAGCCAATACGCGATAGATCGCGCCTGAATCTAGAAGATGAAAGCCTAGCTTATCTGCTAGTAACATACACAGGGTACCTTTACCTGCACCACTTGGTCCATCAACCGTAATCACTGGGCTTTGAGAAGGCATCTTTTACTCCACGTTTTGTCGTAAGTTTTATTCTGTACTAGCGATTCGCCACTACTTTATAGGCGGCATATTATAGAGAAAAATTGGAAGTCGAGCGAGGTAAATCTCAGATAATTCCGTGTTGATGATGCATAAAAAAATGCAACCAGCTCAATATCCGTTTGCGTAAGTCAATAAGACACCCACGCGCTTATCGATAGCGTACTTTTCGATAGATAGAAAAAAGCCTCGCAACAAGCAAGGCTCTACTGTGTTTTATGATCAGCTCAAAGAAGCTTAGCCAATAATAGCTCGAACCGCTTCTAGGTCTTCAGGTGTGTCAACCCCAGCAGCAGGCGCTTCAGCCGCAACGTCTACGTGGATTTTTTCACCGTACCAAAGCACGCGTAGTTGCTCTAGGCACTCAATTCGTTCTAGGGTACTTGGTTCCCAATTGATGTAGGTATTGATAAAACCCGCTCGGTAAGCATAGATACCAATATGACGAAGCAAAGGCGATTCTGCTGCAGTGCCGTTGTTCGCATAAGCATCGCGATCCCAAGGGATGGTTGCTCGGCTAAAATATAACGCGTAACCGTCTTTATCGGTTACAACTTTAACTGCGTTAGGATTAAACACTTCATCAGCATGAGTAATTTCCACACCTAACGTTGCCATCGGAGCTGTACTGTTCGCAAGGTTATTCGCAACCTGATTAATGATCGCAGGTGGGATAAGTGGCTCATCACCTTGAACATTCACGATAATATGATCATCTGGAATCTTCATAACTTCAATCACTTCAGCTAGACGCTCAGTGCCTGATTCATGATTCGGTGATGTCATACAAACGGTCGCGCCAAATGCTTTAGCCGCTTTTTCAACTCGAGCGTCGTCGGTAGCGATAATAACGTTATCAGCACCTGCCTTCATCGACTGTTCGTATACCCATTGAATCATCGGCTTGCCACCAATGTCAGCCAGAGGCTTACCTGGTAAACGGCTCGATTGGTATCTTGCAGGTATAACAACCGTATAAGACATTACTTACCCTCATCCATTGAAACGGTGCGAGCTTCAGGTTCTAAAAGAACAGGAATACCCTCTTTAATTGGGTAAGCAAGGCGATCAATTTTACAAACAAGCTCTTGCTTATCCTTGTCAAAAGTTAGTTTACCTTTACATACAGGGCAAGCAACGATCTCAAGTAGACGGTGATCCATAGTATTCCATAACCTCTTTTATTCTTTTTAAAATTTGCTGTTGCGAATCTTCATCAAACTGCGCAGAAACTGGAAGATACCACCAGTTATCTTGAGCATATTCTTCGCATTTTACAGCGTCTTTTTCTGTCATAATCAGATTCATGCCTTTCTTAGCTAAGGCATGAAGTTCATCTTTATCAAAATCTTGATGGTCAGCGAAACCCTGTGTGAACACCACATCACCATCAAGATCTTCCAATGTCTTAAAAAAGCGCGGTGGGTGGCCAATACCGGCAAAAGCCACCAGCTTCTGTAATTCTGAAACAGACCTTTTTTGGCCTGTCTTCAGATTAACCGCTTGGCTTGGAAGCAAAGACATCGAGAACTCTCGCCCATGCGCTTTACCGCCATTATTCACCAAAAAGTCAACTTCATCTAAACGAGATACAGGCTCTCGTAATGGACCTAAAGGAATCAAGCTCTCGCTACCAAAGCGTCTTGCGCCGTCGATAACTGCAAATTCAATATCGCGTTCAAGCGCGTAATGCTGAAGGCCATCATCAGTGATGATGACATTCACCCCTTCGCTCAGTAGAGCTTTCACCGCATTCGCGCGCACAGGGTCGACCGCAACAGGAGCTCCTGTTCGCTTTCGGATCAAACGAGGTTCATCACCAGAGTGTTCTGCTGGCGTATTCTCATCCAAAACCAGCGGATAGCTTGGTGCTTTTGCACCGTAGCCACGAGAAACGACACCAGGCTTAAAACCATTGGCCTGGAGCATCTCAACCAACCAAATTACGACCGGTGTTTTACCATTACCACCAGCGGTAATATTACCAACAACAATTACTGGCAATGGTGGACGGTAAGCCTCTTTCTTCCCCGATAGATAAGCATCACGACGTTGACCGCTGATCATTTTGAACAGCAGACTCAGTGGCCACAACAGCGGCCAGAGAAGGTATTTCAACGGGTGGTTGTTAAACCAAATCTTTTCGATCACAACAAGACCTAATCTTATCCGCTGAACTGAATTCGGTGTAATTGAGCATAGGCGCCATCATGCGCGATTAATTCAGCATGTGCCCCCCTTTCTACAATATGGCCATCATCAACCACTAGAATCTCATCGGCTTGCTCGATGGTAGAGAGTCGGTGTGCAATAACTAATACTGTTTTGTCTTTCTGCAGCTCTTCTAGTGCGGATTGAATCGCTCTCTCTGACTCTGTATCCAGTGCTGATGTTGCCTCATCAAGAATCAAAACAGGTGCATCTCTCAATAGAGCTCGGGCAATCGCAATACGCTGTCTTTGACCACCAGAAAGACTCGCGCCATTTTCACCAACAACCGTATCGATGCCATTTTCCATGCCCTCGATAAATTCGCTTGCATGAGCAAGTTTAGCCGCGTGTTCAATCTGTTCGCGAGTATATTGCTCTTCTGCTGCATAAGCGATGTTGTTCGCGACTGTATCGTTAAATAGATGTACATTTTGGGAAACGAGAGCAAAGTGTTCACGCAAATTTCTCAACTCATAATCACGAATATCGTGACCATCAAGTTCAATTGAGCCTGAGTCTACGTCATAAAAACGAGTAAATAAGTTCGCAATGGTACTCTTGCCAGAACCAGAACGGCCAACAAGTGCGACTGTTTTACCTTTCGGTATATTGAAACTCACCTTATCGAGTGCAGGCTTCTCTGCACCGTCATAAGTAAACGTCACATCTTTTACTGCAACGTCACCGGTTACGGTTTCAGGTTTCAACGTGCCTTTGTTTTGTTCTGTATCTAGATCCATCAAACCAAATAGCGTCGTACTTGCTGCCATACCGCGTTGGAATTCAGATGTTACGTTAGTTAGCGCTTTTAGTGGACGCAACAAACCAAACATTGCAGAGAAGACAACGGTAAACGTACCGGCAGTGAGCTCGGCTTTAATAGAATCAACACTAGCAAGGAATAGAACAACAACAATCGCAACTGATGCGATCATTTGAATAATTGGGTTAGCGGCCGCTTGAGCAGTGATTAGCTTCATGCTTTGTTGGCGCATTTGGTTACTAACTTTATCAAAGCGGTGTTTTTCTAGATCTTGACCACCGTAAGTTAGAACCACTTTATGCCCTTTCAGCATTTGTTCAGCTGAAGAAGCAACATGACCCATGCTGGTTTGCATGTTCTTAGAGATCTTTCTGAATCGCTTCGATACGATACTGATCGCCCACGCCACAAGAGGTGCTACAGCGAATAATACCAAAGACAACTGCCAACTGTTCCAGAACATCAGCGTCAGTAAGCCAATAATACTTGCACCTTCACGAACAATACTGACTAACGCTTTACTGGTTGCTGCAGACACTTGCTCTGAATCGTAAGTAATTCGGGATAGCAGAGCACCAGTCTGTTCTTTATCGAAGAAAGACACAGGCATGTGCATGAAATGGCTGAATATTTTACGACGAATTTCCATAACCACATTGCCAGAGACCCAGCTCAAACAGTAGGTTGAAACAAAACCACTGACACCACGAACGAACATCATGGCAAAGATAATAAGTGGAAGTGTACGTAAAAAGTCAGATTCAGCATTACCAAAGCCTTCATCAAGTAACGGCTTTAGTAAGGAAATCATATAGGTATCAGAAACGGCATTTATAATAAGCGCAATTACCGCAACACCTAGGCCGGCCTTATATAGTCGAATATAAGTCCAAAGTCTTTTAAATGTGACCCAGGTAGTTTCATCTGTTTGTGTTGACATAGAATCGCTTAATTTTCTCACAATAATCTATCTATTCTACTCCCTTACGAAGCATCTGCCTATACCACTGCCCGCCTTGTTGTTCTCTAATCGCATGATATTGCCAACCTTCTTTGCTAAGAGTGATGGTTATTTGTCCGCTTTCTCCAGTATCTAGCCAAGTACTCCCCGCTTCCTGATAGCGTTCAACAACAGACGCACTCGGCATTCCCCACTGATTTCCTTTGGCTAGAGAAGCTATCGCCAGCTGAGGTGACACGGCCTCAATAAACGACTTAATCGATGACGAATCACTGCCATGATGCGGAACCAACATGACATTACTCCTAAGCCGTTCACCTTCACGGGCAAGTAACCACTCACTTACTAGTTCAACATCGCCAGTGAGCAACATCGAGAAATCTGTATTTGAGTCTGATATCTTGACCACGCACGAATGTGGGTTGTACGCCCTCTTCACTTGCTTGGGAGGCCATAACACTTCAAAAACAATACCTTGCCAGTTCCAAACCTCACCAAGAGTACATGCTTGAATATTAGGCAGAGCTGGAGTGGTAGATTGGGGTTGTTGATTAATATTCTGACTGGTTCTTATCCACTTAGGGTTGTAGTTTTCAAGCAACGCTGGATAACCACCAGCATGGTCAGAATCGAAATGACTCACAATCACGCCTTCTAATTCATGAATCCCCCGCTGATTCAAAGTAGGAATCAACAAAGACTCAACAACCGAGCCTCCTGGCCACGCATTGCCAAGATCATAAACAACAATCTGATTGTTCTTTTCCAACACTAAAGACAACCCGTGTCCAACATCCAATATATCGACGGTTAGTTTTTCTTGCTGGGACTTGCTGAATTCCCACCACAGCACAAACAGCGCAATTAGCAATATCGATAGTGCTCGCTTGAGGTATCGACCAACAAAGCCGAAAAACAAAATAAGGAATACAAATAACTCAATTGTATGATTATCGACTTGAATCCAAAATCGCTCAGAGAAAGGAAGGCTATATACGAGAGGCTCAAGCGACAAGTCGACCAACTTCCACAGTTGGCTAACAAAACCATTCTCTATCACTCCGAGTTCAAGCGTACTAGACACTGACTCCGGTATTAAGCTAAGAAACATTGCCATAAACAATAGCGGGATCGTCACCATCGATACCCAAGGCAAAAGGAGTAAATTGTAAAAAACAGAGACTAAACTGATCCCTTTGAAAAACAGCATGGAAAACGGCATTAGCAGGAGCGTAAGCATCAGTTGGATCTTCATGAGCAACAATACTCGGTCGAAAAATGTAGAGACTGAAGATGAAGGCTGACAATTTAAAGCGATATATAGAACGGCGCCCAATGCACCAAAGGACAACCAAAGACTGCTCGACAAGACTGAAAACGGCCAAATCAGCAGAACCACGCACAGACTTAAAGCGACATACCGAAGCAAACTGATATTCTGCCCACGCCACAAAAAATAACTGGCGATGACGCACATCACTAAAGCTCTTAAAGTTGGCAGCGTGAACCCAGCAAACCAACTATAGAAATAGGCCAAACTGAGCCCGAACATCGTAGGAAGCCAAAGATATGAAGGTGAAAGTAACCTGAATATCTTGCCTAACTGATAACCGAAACCAAAGGCAATCCCGATATGGAGTCCCGAGATAGCCATCAAATGAATTAAGCCACTACTTTTAAGTAAATCCCACCGCTGAGGATGAATGAGCTCCCGATACCCAAAGCTTAAAGCCATAATGAGGTCTTGGTTTGTCAGCCGACTTAACCTTTCAAGGCTGGTTTCAAACCATAGGGCTCGCAAGTTGGCGCTAGAGTGTATTCGATATTTGGTATCGGCCCTGTAAGTTGCATTGGCAACCACGCCTGCACTAAACAAGTACTTTTCTAAATCAAAGCCTGCTTCATTGAGTTTGCCCCATACAGGCTTTATGGACACAGATAAATTGACATCATCTCCAAGCGTTAACTTAAAAGGGGTGAATAAACGCAATTTTATCAATTGAGGAGAGATTAATTTTTCGCCGCTAATTGATCTGGCTACTATTACGCTTTCAAAACCGTGGCTATTTTCACTAAAAAGGCTAACAACCGAAGCATTTATGGTAGTATTCTGCCCTGATTGGAATAAGCGACTCGTTTGTATTTCAATCGCATTCCCTAGGCAGATAACTAGTATCAATGCTGTTACTGGACCTCTTGCACTCCGGAAAACGCTATACTTTGTTGATGCTAGCAGTAGCAACAGCATCAATGGTGCCCAAACCCAATGTGGCATCACAGGCCAGAAGCTGGCAGACACAACTGTCGCAGCAAATGAAATCAAGAACCAAGTGTTAAACAAGAGAGTAGCTTCCTCCTATGCCAAGAAAGTTTATCAAACGATTTATGCCTGACCATGAGTTAATCAAGCGTCAGAAAGCATTGAAAGTTTTTGGCAATGTTTTGTACAACCCAAACTTATGGTGCCTTAATCGTCGCTCTGCGGCTGGCGCGTTCGCTGTTGGGTTATTCATGGCGTTTGTCCCTCTACCAAGTCAAATGATTATGTCTGCAGGCCTTGCCGTCGCATGTGGCGTTAATCTGCCTCTGGCTGTCGCACTTGTTTGGATCAGTAACCCGGTCACCATGCCCGTTCTCTTCTACTTTGCTTATAAAGTCGGGGCGTTTGTTATGCATGTTCCGCCGCAAGCCTTTCACTTCGAGCTGTCTTGGGACTTCATCTTGGCGCAGATGAGCACCATTGGGCCTCCGTTCTTATTGGGTTGTCTGATTTGTGGGGTGGTTTCAGCAATGACTGGCTACTTTGGTATTCGCGGTTTATGGCGTTACTCAGTAGTAAGAAGTTGGAAGAAGCGACAAGCAAGGTACTGAACGACCGTTCCTTGTCATTCAATCTAACCTTGTATGCGCTTCACTTAAAATGCACACAAGTTAAAATCAGATGAGCCGCTGACCTCTGCAAGATTGGCATGTAACGAAAGTCGTAATGAACACGAATTGAATTCAATAAAAAGGATCCCATTGGGATCCTTTTTTGTATCTACTAGAGAACTGACTGCTAATTATTTAGAACTAAGCACCGAGGCCGGATTTAACTTCGCCGCTCGTGATGCTGGATACCAAGTCGCCAGCAAACTCAACACAATCGCAGTACCGGACACAACAACAACATCCGTCATATCCAATTGTGATGGCAAAAAGTCGACAAAGTAAATGTCACCGGACAAGAACTGGTGATCGACAAGCTTTTCAAGCCCTTTAATAAGCGTAGTGAGGTTAAGTGCCACCAACACACCTATCGCACTCCCCACTAAACTGCCTAACACACCTGAGAATACGCCCTGCCAAACAAAGATGCGCTTTACTAGACCATCTGATGCACCCATGGTTCTTAAGATCGCGATCTCTGATGCTCTGTCTTTCACTGCCATCATTAAAGTCGAGACAATATTGAAACAAGCGACGCCAATAACCAGTACCATCACCAGGTACATGATGGTGCGAACCAATTGGATATCTCGATACAAGAAGCCAAACTTCTGTTGCCAGCTTCGTAGATACACGTACACATCAAGCTGATTGCCCACTTCGCGCACAATAGAGTTCGCGTTCAGCACATCGGTCACTTTTAAAGAGACTCCAGTCACCGCTTCACCTAAGTTTGCGTAGACTTGAGCATCACCAATAGGGATTAGAGCCAAGCTGTGGTCTATCTGACCATTAAGCGTCAGCAAACCCACCACTTTCACTCGAACACGTTTTGGCGCCTGAACCTTCACAGAACCATTCACCGTTGGAATCATCAAAGTCAGATAATCACCGACTTTAGCGCCAAGCACATCTGCTACACCTGAGCCCAAGATGATCTGTTGTTGCCCCGACTTAAATTCACTCCAAGCTTGTTTATCGATGAAGTTAGACAAGCTCGAGACTTCTTGCTCACGCTTAGGGTCAACGCCGCGCACTTCGATCGCTTTCAACTCTTTGCCCTTTTCAGCAAGCGCTGTAATTTTTACATAAGGCGCAGCTGCCACAACCTTGTCGTTTTTTTCGGACTGTTCGATCACATGTTCCCAGCGAGTTACTGGCTCGTTCACGCCCTCAAACTCACCGTGTGGAATAACAGAAAGCACGCGTGATTCAAGCTCACGCTCAAAACCATTCATGGCCGACAGGCCGATAATGATCACGGCGACACCAACCGCAATGCCGATTGTCGAAGACAAAGAGATGAACGACACCATCTTGTCTCGCTGTTTCGCTCGGCTAAATCGACCACCTATCAATAGAGATAAAGAAGAAAACACTTAGCTCTCCTCTTTTTCTACGTTAACCAACAAACCATCTTGCATGTGAAGTTGACGGTCCATCTTGCCCGCAAGTTCACCATCGTGGGTTACCACCAAGAAAGCAGTATCGTATTCACGGTTGAGCTCACGCATTAAGTCGTAAATTGACAGTGCGGTATTGTGGTCAAGGTTACCAGTCGGCTCATCAGCTAAAACTAAAGCAGGTTTGTTTACCAATGCACGAGCAATTGCCACACGCTGTCTTTCACCACCAGAAAGTTCTGAAGGTCGGTGATCAACACGGTGGCTTAACCCAACTTTATCAAGTAACAGTTGAGCTTCTTGTTTTGCTTTCGCAGGTTTCTCGCCGCCAATAAGTAACGGCATTGCTACGTTTTCTAACGCTGAAAAGTCAGATAGAAGATGATGGAACTGATAGACAAAGCCAAGATGTTGGTTGCGAAGCTTAGCCTGCTTATTCGAGCTCAGAGATGCTAAATCTTGACCAAGAAAACTCACACTGCCCGCAGAAGCATCATCCAATGCCCCTAAAATATGCAATAACGTACTTTTACCCGACCCAGAGGTACCGATGATTGCTACTAGCTCACCCTTTTCGATTTCAAAGCTGACTCCCTTGAGCACCTCAGTATCTAACGAGCCTTCACGGTACGTTTTACGGATATCATTACATTGAAGAAAATTACTCATAACGAAGGGCCTCAGCAGGTTTCACAGACGATGCACGATAAGAAGGGAATACAGTAGCAATCAGGCTAAGTGCAATAGCCAGAACCACAACAACAGCGATTTGAATTGGGTTAATCAGAATTGGTAGCTGGCCACCAAATGAGAATAGAGCAACGCCCATCGCCTCTAAAATAGCATTAAGGTTCATCGCTAGGGCAACGCCTAACACACCACCAGAGAGTGCGCCAATCACGCCACTACTTGCGCCTTGAACCATGAAGATCCCCATGACTTGACCATCAGTCATGCCTTGGGTCTTAAGAATCGCGACTTCAGATTGCTTCTCCATCACCACCATAATAAGCGCGGAAATAATATTAAATGCAGCAACACCGATGATAAGACCAAGCATCAAGCCCATCATATTCTTTTCCATGCGCACCGCTTGAAACAGCTCGCCACGTTGGTCTCGCCAATCACTCCACAACCAACCTTCAGGTAATGGTTGAGTCGATAATTCTGCGACTTCAAACGGGTCTTCAAAAAATAGTCTCCAGCCTGAAATGGTATCTGATTTGTAGCGCATCAAACGCCCAGCATCTTTAATATCTGTCACCATCAATTGAGCATCGATATCAGAGCCAGTATTAAAAATACCAGCAACAGTGAAATTTCGTTGGCTTGGAATACGACCTAATGGTGTGTATTGGCTAGCGCTGGTCACCATCAGGCGAACTTTGTCACCCATCGATACTTTTAGGTTTCTCGCCAAAGTATGACCGAGGAACAATTGATATTGTCCCGCTTTAAGTGAAGACAATCGACCTGCAATTAAGTGGTTCTGAAGAGGGTCATCTGAATTAGGCTCAATGCCGATTAACAGCCCTGCAGATAACTGAGCCGGACTCTGAATTACCGCCTCACTGCGCACAATCGGCTCAACGTGACCATTAAGAGACATTTGCTCTGCAAAATTAGGCGCTTGAGCAGAAAGAGAGGTGGTGCCGCCTTGCTCATAAACCACGGCCTGAGGAAGAACACCAAGAATTCGGTCTTTTAACTGCGCTTCGAATCCATTCATTACCGATAAAACAGTAACCAAAGACAGCACACCAATGGTGATACCTGCCGTCGACATATAAGAAACAAAACGGCTAAAGCGATCACCTGAACGGCCTTTCAAATAGCGTAGGCCAACAAACAACGAAATAGGATGAAACATACTTTGAACCATCTAAAGGGGATGCGGGTTAATGTAACGGGTATTGCTGTTACTGTGTAGGGGTTAATTGAAAATATAGAGTGAATTAACTCAATTAGTTAGGCTTGAAAAACAGAACCTTGTCAAATTGCCAAATTTCAAACAACTATTTGAGACTTTCAATTAACTGACCTTGATTACTGCGGCCACATAGCGATAATCAATAGATCACTTCAAGGAACTAACGCATGACAGAACAAGAGTTTTTCACCGTTCACCATAGCCTTACCGCTAATATTGAACCAATGGACAGCGGCTTCACTTTACCCTCTCAAATTCAATTCGAATCTGAGATCCCAGCACCATTTGTGGTGGCAAGTGAATTTAGCCAATTGGATCTGTTAGCTGACAGCGCTCGTGCTGAACTGAAAAACAGCGACTTGAAGAATGTCACCAGTTTATTGGATGCACAAAACTCGAAATTAAACCTCTTGTTGAGCTTTATGTTATCGCAGCAAGATGATGAGAAATTTCGTACCCACACCTATTCATTTGGTGCGAGTCAGTTTTCCTGCTTTTCAAAAGTAGACATCGAACCGGGTCGCTTAGTAAAAGCCAAACTTTTCCTAGAGCACCCAGCAGCAGCCATTTATTGCTACGCAGAAGTATTTGCTAGCGAAGCGAAAGACTCAGGTTTCGAAATCAAATTTAAATACGCTCATCTTCGCGATACCGACCAAGACCTGCTAATTAAAGCGGCACTTCATCAACAACAGAAACTCTTGCGTCAACGCTCTCTAGACCGAGATAACAAGTAAATTAACATGACCAAAAAATCCATATTTACACTACCTAAACTTAAAGGTGCCGGTGACAAAAAGCACATCGGTAATCTAGTCGGTTCGTCTCTCGCTCTTGCCATTGCCAAACTTGCAGAGCAACACAACAGTCATACAGTATTGGCTGTACCGGACCCACAAGTTGCGCTTAAGCTACAATCTGAAATTGAACAGTTTACGGCACATGAAGTCGCACTATTCCCAGACTGGGAAACACTGCCTTACGACAGCTTTTCGCCGCACCAAGAGATCATATCAGATCGTATCGCACGCCTTTATGCTTTGCCGACGTTAAAAGATGGCATCACGATCGTTCCGATCAGCACATTATTGCAACGCCAGTCACCGCGCGACTTTTTGCTGCAGCACACTCTAATGGTGAAAACGGGCGATCTCTACTCGCTTGAGAAACTGCGCTTGCAGCTTGAAAAGTCAGGTTATCGTTACGTTGATCAAGTGTTTGGCCCAGGTGAATACGCAAGCCGTGGTTCCATTCTCGACCTATTCCCAATGGGCAGTAAAGACCCATATCGTATAGACTTCTTTGATGACGAAATCGATACGATTCGTACCTTCGATCCTGAGAATCAACGCTCTATCGAAGATATCTCCGAGATTCGCCTTCTACCTGCTCATGAGTTTCCAACCTCGGAAACAGCGATTGAAGATTTCCGTATTCGTTGGCGCCAACAGTTTGATGCGCGCCGCGAACCAGAATCGGTTTATATGCAGGTTTCAAAAGGGACTTGGCCTGCTGGTATTGAGTATTGGCAACCGCTGTTCTTCGATCACACAGAAACCTTGTTTGATTACGTTGCCGATGAAGCGCAACTCTTAGTTCTTGGTGACGTAGAAACAGCTGTTGATTCTTTCCTTGCTGATGTTGCTCACAGATACGAACAGCGCGGTGTTGATCCATTACGACCACTGCTGACACCTGAACAACTATGGCTAAAAAAAGACGAGCTATTCGCACACTTCAAACAGAAGCCACAAGTCAACCTAAGCCTAGATTCGATTGAAGAGAAAGCAGGCCGCACTAACTTACCGGTCGTGACATTGCCTGACCTCAGTGTTCAACATCAGAATAAAGAGCCACTCGCAAACCTAAGAAAGTTCACTGAAGCCTTCGAAGGCAAAGTGGTTTTTTCAGTTGAGTCTGAAGGTCGCCGTGAGGCTCTGAGTGAGTTGCTTCGAGGAATTAAAGTTCGTCCAAGCGAAGTTGAAAACCTCGACGAAGCGATTAAAGGCAAAGATAAGTTCAGCCTGATCCTTGGCTCTGCTGAACACGGTTTTATCCATGAAGAGCAAAACATCGCCCTTATCTGTGAAAGCGACTTACTTGGCGATCGTGTTGTTCAGCGTCGTAAGAAAGATAAGAAAAGCGTTAATAGCGATACCGTAATTCGCCACTTGGCAGAACTTAAACCGGGTCAGCCTGTTGTGCACATTGACCACGGTATTGGTCGTTACATCGGCTTGCAAACACTCGAAGCCGGCGGCATGAAAACCGAATACGTAACCCTTGAGTATCAAAACGATGCCAAGCTCTACGTGCCAGTTGCGTCTTTGAACTTAATCGGGCGTTACTCTGGTGGCGCTGAAGATTCTGCACCACTGCATAAACTCGGTGGCGAAGCGTGGCAAAAAGCTCGTAAACGCGCCGCAGAGAAAGTCCGTGATGTTGCAGCGGAGCTACTTGATGTTTACGCTAAGCGTGAGCTGAAACCTGGCTACAAATTTGTGCTCGACCGTGGCCAATACGCGACTTTCAAGTCTGGTTTCCCATTTGAAGAAACCGATGACCAAGCGATGGCCATCAATGCTGTTATGTCTGACATGTGCCAAGCAAAAGCCATGGACCGCCTAGTGTGTGGTGATGTGGGCTTTGGTAAGACAGAAGTGGCGATGCGCGCGGCATTCGTGTGTACCGATAACAGCAAGCAAGTGGCGGTTTTAGTCCCTACTACCCTACTTGCGCAGCAACACTTCGAAAACTTCCGCGACCGTTTCGCCAACTTGCCGATTCGTGTTGAAGTTCTATCCCGATTCAAATCAGCTAAAGAGCAGAAGTTGATCATGCAAGATGTCGCCGAGGGTAAGGTCGACATCTTGGTGGGGACTCACAAGCTTCTTTCTAGCGATATTAAGTTTAAAGACCTTGGCTTGCTGGTTGTCGATGAAGAACACCGCTTCGGTGTGCGTCAGAAAGAGAAAGTGAAAGCAATGCGTGCGGATGTCGACATCCTAACGCTCACTGCTACACCAATCCCGCGAACCCTGAACATGGCAATGAGTGGTATGCGTGATTTGTCTATCATCGCAACACCACCCGCACGACGCTTGGCAATTAAAACCTTCGTTCGCGAGAGTGATGATGCGATCGTCAGAGAAGCGGTGCTGCGTGAAATTATGCGTGGTGGGCAGGTTTACTTCCTGCACAACCAAGTCGACACGATTGAGAAAACAGCAGAGTCACTACAGAAGCTGATTCCAGAAGCGCGCGTTACCGTGGCTCATGGCCAGATGCGAGAGCGCGAACTGGAACGCATCATGAATGACTTCTACCACCAGCGCTTTAACTTGTTGGTGTGTACAACCATCATCGAAACCGGTATCGATGTACCAACAGCTAATACCATCTTGATGGACAGAGCCGATAACCTTGGTTTAGCTCAGCTACACCAATTGCGTGGTCGTGTGGGCCGTTCTCACCACCAAGCTTATGCCTACTTGCTAACACCTCCCCCGAAAGCAATGACCAAAGACGCGGTCAAACGATTGGACGCCATTGCTTCACTTGAAGACTTAGGTGCAGGCTTTACGCTAGCAACCCATGACTTAGAGATTCGTGGTGCTGGCGAGCTATTAGGCGATGAGCAAAGTGGTCAAATCCAGTCGGTTGGTTTCACCTTGTACATGGAGATGCTTGAGCAAGCAGTAGAAGCATTGAAAGAAGGTAGAGAGCCTTCACTTGATGATCTATTGCGTGAACAAACTGAAATTGAGATGCGTCTGCCTGCACTATTGCCAGACGACTATATTCCAGACATCAACACGCGTTTATCAACATACAAGCGTATTGCGAGCGTGAGTGACACGGATGAACTTGCAGAGCTAAAAGTCGAGCTTATCGACCGCTTCGGTATTCTTCCTGATGCAACCAAGAACTTATTATCGGTTTCCGAGCTTAAGTTAGCGGCGGCATCTATCAAAGCCAAGAAAATTGAAGCGCACGATAAAGGCGGATTTATCGAATTCTACCCGGATGCTGACATAAACCCGAACTACCTTGTTAAACTGTTGCAATCTCAACCGCAAAAGTTTTCAATGGAAGGACCAACTAAGTTCAAGTTTACGATACCATTGGTCGACAGACGGAAACGAATTCAATTTGTTAGTGATTTATTGGGCGAATTCAGACAAAACTTGCTGCCTTCAGCATAAGACCCAATCCACTGCACATATAAATTATCCAGCCGGTAGTTCGGCTGGAAGACGGAGTAAAAATGAAAAGACTGATCCCACTGCTACTATTGTTCGTCTCACTGCCAAGTTTGGCACAGAGACAATTTGATATAGAAGTGATCATTTTTAAGCGCGCTGTTGATGCAGAAAAAGTAAATGAATCTTGGCCAAACACACAGCCTAAGATTTCACTTGAGCGCGTTGGTTCATTTCAAGATACCCAGTACCGAGCGAGGAAAGGCGTGCAGATGCTTCCTTACTCGGAATACAAGTTAACGCCTCAGAAGGACAAGCTACGCAAACACGCAGGCTTTGAAGTTCTGATGCATACTGCTTGGCGTCAAGGTGACCAAGGTAAAAGTTCAGCACCTGTTTTCCACATTCAAGCAGGTAAAGACTTCTCTAAACGGTTTAATGCCGACGGCTCTGAGAAAGGTGCTGTCACTGCATCAAACCCAGATGGCTTCCAAGAAGAGACTATTGATAAACCGCTTTACGAATTAGACGGCAAGCTACAGATCTACGTACAGCACTATCTATATGCTGAAACGACTCTGGATTTAAAAGCGCCAAGCGTTCGTGAAGTGACGCTGCAAGAACAGCAAATCGAGCTAGACTCGCCAGTAAGTGGTGCAGAGAGCAATGTTCAGGTGGGTAACCTTACTGAGATCTCTCCGACCGTTGAAGTGCAAGAGTTCCTTAAAAGCTACCGCATGGACCAAAAACGTCGCATGCGCAGTACAGAGACTCACTACCTAGACCACCCGCTTCTTGGCATGGTGATTCAAGTACGTCGCGTCGCTCAATAAACCACGTAATCAGTCTTCAGCTAGCAGCTCAACTATTCTTATAGAGAGTGGAACTTGATATAAAGAATTGAAGTTGTATTAAGCATTCAATACGCCCTCCATTGTGAGGGCGTTTTATTAGCCATTACATGTTATTTGGTACGTCCTATGAGCCCAGACTTTCAGATCAATACACAAAATCTAAGCCTCAAAATCATTGAAGCCTCAGATGCTCAAGAGTTTGCTCAGCTGATCAAATCTTCACCGAGTTTATTACCTTGGGTAGATTGGTGCCACGATGAGTTTTCTATCGTCGAAGCCGAGAAGTTTATTCTAGCAACTCGCCTGAACTGGGTGAAAGCCGACGCGTTTGGTTTTGGTATTTTTGAGCGAAAAACCGATAAGCTGGTCGGAATGGTGGCGATCAATGAGCTTTATCACACCTTCAATATGGCGAGTTTAGGTTATTGGGTGAGTGATGACTTTCAAAGGAGAGGAATAGCCAAAGAAGCGATGCTGGCCTTGTTTGAATTTTGCTTTGCGCAACTGAAGTTAACGCGCTTGGAGATTGTCTGCGATACCGAGAACCTACCAAGCCAAAAGCTGATAGAGAAGTGTGGCGCTGAGCGAGAAACCATTGCCAAGAATCGATTTCTGTTTAACGGTAAACCGAAAGATGGCGTGGTTTATTCTGTGCTACCTCCAACCTCTTAACTACTTCAATTAGTTGCAACCAGCGATAGTACTCAATCAACACGATCAAAAAAGAGCTCCGAAGAGCTCTTTTTTATTATCAGCGAAATGCCCTTATAAGGCTTACCTGATTAGTGAAGCTTTAGGTTTGGACGAAGTACACGGTTAATACGACCAACCAGCATCATCAGTGATGTTTTGATTAAGCCGTGAAGCGCCATTTGGTGCATGCGGTACAAAGAGATGTAAACCACACGAGCAATACGACCTTCAACCATCATCGAACCTTTAGTTAGGTTACCCATCAAGCTACCTACGGTAGAGAAACGGCTTAACGAAACCAGTGAGCCTTTATCTTTGTAGATGTAGTCTTTTAGGTCACGACCGTTCAGCTTAGCAATGATGTTGCTGAATGCGCAGCTTGCCATTTGGTGAGCCGCTTGTGCACGTGGTGGAACAAATGAACCATCTGCTTGGGTACATTGTGCCAAGTCACCGATAGCAAAGATGTTGTCATCCAGTGTTGTTTGCAGCGTGTTTTTCACAACCAACTGGTTGATACGGTTGGTTTCAAGACCACCGATATCTTTCATGAAGTCTGGTGCTTTGATACCTGCTGCCCATACCATGATTTGTGCTGGGATCTTGTCGCCATCTTTGGTTGTTAGGCCGTCAGAGTCCGCCTGAGTCACCATAGTATTAGTACGAACATTCACACCAAGCTTCGTTAGCTCAGAGTGTGCTGCGCTTGAAATACGAGGAGGTAGAGCCGGAAGAATACGCTCACCCGCTTCAACTAGGTTCACGTTCAGCTTGCTTGAATCTAGATCACCGAAGCCGTAAGTACGAAGCTCTTTTACTGCGTTATGTAGCTCTGCAGAAAGCTCAACACCTGTTGCACCCGCGCCAACAATCGCGATGTCTACCGTACCTTGACCGTTCTTAGCGTGAAGCTTTAAGAACTGGTTATTCATTTCAGTACGGAAACGGTGCGCTTGTTCTGGGCTATCAAGGAAAATACAGTTGTCACGAACACCTGGAGTGTTGAAGTCGTTCGACGTTGAACCTAGTGCCATAACAAGAATGTCGTATTCAAGTTCACGACTTGGCATCAGCAATTCGCCGTGCTCATCTTTCAGTTCGCTCAGTGCAATCACTTTACGTTCACGATCGATGTCGTTCAGGCTGCCCATTTGGAAGTCGAAGTAATGGTTTTTTGCATGTGCGCGGTAGCTTAATGCATCAACACCTTCATCCAGTGAGCCAGTTGCTACTTCATGAAGTAATGGTTTCCATAGGTGGCTTGCTTTACGGTCTACCAGAGTGATCTGGGCACGCTTCTTACGACCTAAAGTTCGGCCTAGCTTAGTTGCTAGCTCTAAACCACCAGCACCGCCGCCTACTACGATAATTTTTGTCACAATGACAATCCTCTACAAAATGAATAAATGGGGTTCGGCTCGATTACTCCAACCGATAAATTCTATGTATCTACTCGGCCTTGTTGATAAGGCTGTGACATATTGGATAACCGCGAAAAAGAATAACGACAGCTCACCGAGTAGTTAGAGGGATAACAAACAACAAACATTCGTTTGTCGCTTTGCTCACATGGATAAAAAAGGCGTCTAGCTGAGAGATAGAACGCAAATTATGGGCAAGTTTTTCACTCGCTCTCAATTTTTTTTGATATTTGTCAAAATATTTTACTTAAGAACATTATATATAGCAAAAAGATGACCGCAACAAAAATCCTTACCCACAATGAGGATTCGCGGCTAATTAGTTAACGTTTGCGCAAACTTATCTATAAATGCACAAACCGACCGATAAAACATATACAACTGTTTTATCAATACCAATATCTAAGATTCAGATGTGAAAAAGCAGCACCCAAATGAGTGCTGCTTTTATAAAATAACCGGAGTAATTAAGCGTTCTTAAACGCTTTCATTGCCTGAAGATGTTGAGAGATTTTTTTGAATTTGTGACTCTCTTTCTCGTCCCAGATTACGTCGTAGTAATCTTCGAGTGCAGCGGCTGTTTTGCTATTGTCGTGAATTTCATCTTCACGAGAAAGCACCACTAAACAGCGACCTTTGTTCTTCATACGGTACTGCTCAACACACTTGGTCGCAATATCTTCGTACTCTTCAGGACGGTCAATTCGACCTACCATGTTGTTTTCAGGTTGCAAGTTTGGATTGAAAATCACCTGCTTAATACCACACAAGAAACCAATGCGCTCAGACCAGAAACCACCTAAACCTACACCACAAATAATTGGATGCGGATCATCTGATTGCTCTATCACTTTATGCACTTCTTTTAGCAAATGCTGCATATCGTGTTTTGGATGCAAAGTACTGTAGTTGATGAAACGAACGTCATCATCAATGAATTGCAACTGCAGTATTTTTTCGTGATTGCCCGGGCTTGTTGAGTCGAAGCCATGTAGATAGATAATCATTGTACCTCCCCCGTTGAATATTGGTACGTTTTGATCAATCTAACACGAAAAACAAGGTTTTAAAGGTAACAGCTGAGAAATTATATTTTTCACTTCCTAAACGTGATCCTAGCTACATAAAGTGTGACTCAGAGCCTCTGCTTCCTGCAAATAACTTTCATCGCCCCAAAGCTGATGAGCAAGTAAATACCAAAGCATCGCCATCATTTGGCTTCTTGGTAACCACGCTGCTACACCATCTAGCCAAGGCTGAACATCATGGATACCTCGCAGCTGACAGTACTTCTCAACCGCTTCAGTAGCCGGCACTCCAGTAACCGCAATGGTCAAGGTTAAATCGAGCCTAGGGTCTGCTAGCGCAGCGTATTCCCAGTCGATAATCTTAATACCGTCACTGTTTCTCACCAGGTTATAACCACCTAAATCAAAATGGCACAAAGACAGGTCGACATTGGTAACACTCGGAGCCACGCGCCACTCTTGATAAACCTTAGTGCAGGCTTCGGTCTTATGAATCGCATCAAGCTGCAGCCAATAGTGGTCGACTCGCGCTGTGAAACTGAATGGTTGCAGTGGTAATCGCGCAGTATTGACCAGATGCACAGAGATCAGCGTTTTCAACAGGTCATCGAGCTCTAGATCTTCGTAAAGTGTCTCACCTGCAATCCACTCAACCAATAAACCCTGCTCATTCACCACCACTGGGCTTGGCCCGATGCCGAGACGCTCAATTGCCGACAACACTTGGTACTCTTCATGACGAGAGATGAAGAAGGCTTTAGTGATAGCTGTGGTTGGCCGCCAAACATACGCAGTGCCATCGACATCAACCAATTTCCAACATCGATTGGTCAAACCGCCTGTTAATGTCTGAGCTCTAACTGGAGGCTCAGAAAAGTAACCATCAAGCGAACTCAGACTGGTATCAAGAAGCTTAGCCTCAGACCAAGAAAAAATTGCCATTGCTCATTCCCTATAAACGTCTTCATTTCCCTACAAAAAAGACACTGACCAAAAGCCAGTGTCTCTTCATAAACAGCACATCATGCACTGCATTGGCGTGTGACCAAGCTATGTGTGATCAAGCTATGTGTGGCCAAACTATGCGCAGCCAAGACTAGACGCTGTCAAAACTGGCTGCGTTTAGTTGGCAAGTAAGCGAAATTAAAGACCTAGAAGGCTCTTAGATTGTTGCTTACGGATTTCAGTCTCGTCAGCCCACTCAATCAAGCCAGACTCAAGATCCATTAGGCGCATCGTCATTTTGTAGTATACGTCTTCATCGCTACCCGCTTTCTTAACGATGCTTGATAGGTTGCCGTACAACATATACTGAGCGCCCACCATTTTACCAAACTGAATCGCTGAACTTTGGTTTACAAGCTCATCGTTGTTTTGGAAGTTCAGTTGATCACGAACAGACTCAACACGATCCATATCAACGAAACGGAACTTACCAGAATTCAACATTTTAGTACTGATTGTGTCAGTGATTGACTCAGTATCGATGTGCTCACTTGTTTTGTTCTTGATTCGCTCAACGAACACGATTGGACGCTGTTCACGAGTAATGTAAGCCACTGAACCAGACGCCATCATGCTATCGACCATTTCACCCGCAATCGTTTGAAGGTCAGTTGAACCGAAATCGATTGTCGTGGTTTCTACTGCTTGTGCATCACCGTAGCTTACCTTGTTCGAACAACCGCCTAAAATAACCGCTAAACCTAATAGCGCAATGACACTCTTTTTCATTTTGTTTCCTCAACTTATCACTGAGTGGGGTTACCCACACTCTTAAATTCTTATATTTACGAACCATTAGATCCGTTTTATCTAACTTACTGCTCTCGGAACTGAACTCTAAACTGAGTCGCTTTCGGGTTTACCGACACTTCCGACAACGAAATACTTTCAAAGCCACGCACAATCGCTTGCTTCCAAGGGCCTTGCTTTAGGTTGACCTCAAGGCCGGCATCGTCGTACCAGTAAAAACGATAAAGGATATTTTGATCGCCTTTATAGTTACTGTTTAAACGAACGATTCCTCGCGTATGACCGTCGACTAAATCGGTGCGGATATCTTCAACCTGTAAGCGGCTGCCCAATACATTGTCACCAAAGAAAACGTTCTGAGTCAGACTATCGACCCTTACACCAGCTGTATTATCAGCACAACCAGCCAGAGCCATAACCGCTGCTAAGCTCACTAACCACTTTTTCATTACAGCCTCCCTAGCTGTTTATGCCACATTGTTGCGTTGTTTCCTTGTCGAGAAATCCATACCAAGGTGGTCTGCCCTTCTCGAATATCAAAGTTGTACGTTTTAGCGCCAGCCTCCAACGTATATTGACCACTGTTTGCTACAAACGTGCTGCTCTTAATCTCTGCTGGTAAAGATTGCCAACTGCGAGTGTCTGGTTGCTCTGTCAGTGTGTTCCAGACGTTGAACAGAATATTACCGACATCATCGCCTTTGGTGGCTTCTTTACGAATGCGATCTTTCGCAACCACACGTAGCGCTTGGCGAATAACAATGCTCGTCATACGCTCAGATAAATCGTTGTGAGCCATTGCATTTACATCGGTAATCAAGTGCTCTTGTAGCGGCTGCCCGCTGATTCGTAATGCAGAAAAACGCTCTACGTTTTGGCTCGGGTAATATGGCAGCGCAAGAGAGTATATCGCTCCCTGATCGCGACTGTCATAAACAGGTAAATCTAGTCGCCAACTGTCCATAGCTTGTACAGCGCTCTGTTCTTGAAGAACAATTACTCTCCCTTCACCTGCATTAATTTTAGAAGACTGCTTATAACGTTTTTCTAGTGTCGCTAAATCTTCTCGCATCCCTAAACGAGCGGCTGTCGCCATGGTTCTGTCGATGATATCTTGGTTATCTGGCATCACAGCCAAAGCACGACGATAATCAACATAAGCGCTATTTAGATCATTCGAAGCTTCATAAAGCAGACCAGACAAGAACATCAGATATGCATTCTGTACCGACTGCAGTTTTTTACCCGCATCTGGGTAGTTGGCAAGGATGCTACCGACATTGGCAGACAAGCCTTGCTTCTTCGCATCGTTAGCTGCCCGGTCTAACTCAGCTTCACGTTGCTTCTTCGCTTGCTCTTGCACTTGGTTGGCGCGACGCATTTCGATCACCGCACCTTCTAAATCATTTTTCTTGAGGTAATTTAAACCGAGATAGAGATGAAGAAAGCCCAACTCATAATCGGCTGGCACATACTCGGTAATATTGTCATTCACAGCCAACGCACCCACGCTGGTTGCACTGTCTGAGATTGAGATTACGGCTTTTCGTTGCTGCTCAGTAACCGCCTGATCAGCCACTTCAAACGAAGACTTACTCTCAGGATATTTTTGATCCAGCAGGTTAATTCTGCCTCTTTCAAAGTTATCAAGGATGTCGCCTGCCGCGTAATCTGGTAGCTCTTGCTGAGCCTCTGAATAATCTCCAGATTTAACGGCTTGGTAGATCGCTTTGTTTTGTGCGCTGTAATGACTAAATAGGCTTCCTGCTGAAATACTCGCACAACCTACGGTCAACGCCGATAACAGGGCAATGGAAGCGAATCTAAACTGTTGCTTCACTTATCGTCTCCGTGCATGTTTAAAATGCCAACTTTATTAGGGTCTGCTGACCTTTCGTGGTCTCATTATCAAAACGAAACGTGTTGTAAAAAGGATCTCAAGCCAGTTGAAACCCTACTGATTTAGCCTCTGCCTAGGCGATGCCGACATTCAGACAACAGATAGAACTTAAAGTTGGCATACAAACTACAAATTTTCCAACTAACTACTAGTGTTAACCCGCTAATGAGCTCGTTTAATCTAGCCCATTAGCTTTCATTAACTCGTTAGCTTTTCATTAGCTCATTAATAGCGGACCAAGTGGACGGCCACCAACCAAGTGCATGTGAATATGATAAACCTCTTGGCCACCGTGAGAGTTGCAGTTCACGATAAGACGATAGCCATCTTCTGCGATGCCTTCTTCTTTTGCTAACTTCCGAGCAACGGTAAACATGCGGCCCATCATCGCTTCATCTTCGACTTCAACATCGTTAGTTGTTGGAATCAACTTGTTAGGGATTATTAGGATATGGCTTGGCGCGCGAGGGTTAATATCACGAAATGCGGTTACTAAATCGTCTTGGTATAGTAGATCTGCAGGGATTTCTTTATTGATGATCTTACTAAAAATGGTTTCTTCAGCCATGTTTCTCTCCGATAAAACATTTATTTTTTAATGCTTTGAGTATGCGCTATGCCGCATCAAACCACAATAAATCTGCTTTAAAGCATAATAAAAAACACCGTTCAAATCAAAGAAAACGAGCCTCAGCTCTCAAGAATGGCATGTTGGTTATAACTGAGGGTTATTTTTGACGTGTGCGTCATAAAATGCGCAAGCGGAGCTCAATAGAATGCTGATAATTTTGTTAGTTTTACTTTGACCTGACATTAGGTCAGCATTTTTATTTAGGGAGAAAGCCATGAAGGGATCTGTGATCAAGCGTATGTACGCTGGTTTCGCACTGATCATCATCATGTTCGCAGTCACGATAACCATCATGATGAACAGCATGAATCAGATACACAGCAATTTTGAGAGTGTCTCAGAAACCTCATTACCACTTGTCGCGCTTTCAAATCAAACAAGTGTTCAATTGCTCTCTGCTGATAAGTCATTCAAAGATTTCTTAACCACACAAAACGCTGAACGCATGTCTGCAATGCGTACAGAGTTTGCTGCATCACAAAACTCGTTTTCTGAAGTGCTAGGTAACTTAGAAGCAGCAAGCCAAAACAATGTTTCGCTCACCGAACGTATCGCCCAATTAAGAGCGATGGAAGAGCGCTACTTCGCCGAAGCTGACGAAGCGATGAACAACTACGTCGCTATGTTTGAAGCACAAGAGCAGGTACAAAAAGCGTCTCGTGATTTCCAACGCTTACATTCAGAATTAACCGTTGGTATGAAAGAGTACGTTGCCGACCAAAAAAGCATCTCTGTAAAAGTAATGGCAAAAAGCTACTTCATTAAACTGCAAGACGCAGAAGTCATTACCTCTGATGCACTTGCTAGCTCTGATGTAGCCTTCGTTCAAAAAGCCGTTAACCAAAATAAAAAGGCCGTTACTCACCTTAACTACGCTTATCGTGGCCTATCAACACAACTGCCAGCACTTAAAAATGTCTTTGATGAATCAGTTCAAAAGTTCACCAAAGATGTTGGTCAGAAAGGCGGTGTCTTGGACAAACACAACAACTACTTGAAAGCGAAAGAAGCTCTGTATATCAACATTGCAAACCTAGCCGTAGAAGTAGACCAAGCAATGGCAGTGCTAGATTCATTCAACGTGACCGCTGAAGAGCAACTGAACTCGTCGTTAGCTGACGCAAGCAGCATCTACGACAAAGGCCTATTCAATGCGATCGCAATTGGCATCATTGTGACCGTATTCGCTGCAGCGATTGGTTACCACATTGCACATAGCGTAAGAGAGCCATTAACTCGCATTCTCGGAACATTAGAAGGCCTGACTCAAGGCGATATGACTCAACGTATCGATATTCGATACGACAACGAATTCAGCCGTGTGAGCCGTCACATCAACACCTTAGCGGATAACTTGCACAATATCCTTGTGAAGCTGAATGATGCTTCAGATGACTTAACCAAGACAGCAAGCGTAAACCAAAAGACTTCTTCTGAAACGCAAGCTCAGCTGAACAGCCAACGTGAACAAACGGCAACTGTCGCGACCGCAATGACAGAGATGTCTCATTCTGTACAAGAAGTGGCAAACAGCGCGCAAAGCTCACTCACCATGGTTCAACAAGTAGAATCGGCTTCTGAATCTGGTCGTCAAATCATGAACACCAACATCAGCACCATCAACCAACTAGAGGTTCGCTTGAACGAATCTGTCGGTGCTGTGGGTGAGCTGCAACAGATGAGTAGCCAAATTGGTTCAATCCTAGATGTGATTCGTGGTATTGCGGAGCAAACTAACCTACTCGCACTGAACGCAGCGATTGAAGCAGCGCGTGCTGGTGAGCAAGGTCGTGGTTTTGCAGTTGTTGCCGATGAAGTACGAGTGCTAGCGCAAAAGACCACTCAATCAACGTCAGAAATCGAAACCATGATCAGCAACCTGCAATCAAGCTCGAAAACAGCAAGTAACGTGATTGAAAGTTGTATGAGCGACATGGATATGTCAGTCCAACAAGCTTCAAGTGCAAACAGTGCGATGGAAGAGATCCAAGCCTTGATTCTAGAGATTAGCCACATGAGCACACATATCTCTCAAGCAGCCGCAGAGCAGAGTGAAACGTCTGGCGATATCGCGCGTAATATCGAAGACATCAACCACATCGCAGATAAGAGTTACCAAGCGATGTCATCAATTGCAGAAGCAAGCCAAAACCTAACGATTCTGGCAAATCAGCAAGGTGATTTAGTACATCAATTCAAACTATAGATAAATGAAGAATCGATAGATATTTAGTGAGATTGTTGAGACTTCATACCCAATAGTGGTAACTAATTGAGCTAGGGCAACTTTTATCAAGGGTTGCCCTTGTTTTTTATGAGCTTTGTCATTATATGATTATTAAGGCTTGCTGCTTCCCGTTTTTTCTTTCACCTTTATGAGCGAGCCGCTATTAAGGAATTTATATGGCTGTTCATGTTGGCATTATCGATCAAGACCCTATTCGCTTGCTCACCCCTTTACTTGATAACCGAACGGTCAGCACTCACATCGTGTTTATCGGCGACAAGAATCAAGTCAGTATGTACAAACGTTTAAACAGCGTTTTACAGAAGCGCGACATTACCAGTGAGTTTTTCGAAATTCCGACCATCGTAAACACATCTGTAATCAAAGAATCTATCCAAACTCTTGCCGAAGACCTCAAAGCTCGCGGTCAAGAAGTGAAGCTCAACGCGAGTTGTGGCCTGCGTCACCGCCTACTTTCGGTGTACGAAGTATTCCGTACTTACCACTGGCCAATCTTCGTGGTTGAACCAAACAGTGACAAGCTGTGCTGGTTGTACCCGAACGGAAAAGAAGACGCACAAGTTCAAGACCGCATTACTATCGACGACTACCTAACGGTATTTGGGGCTCGTGGCGAGTTCAGCGATGTTCAGCTATCTCCGCAACTTGATCAGAAACTTTATGAACTGGGTGAACGTTGGGCAAGTAACGCGCTAGAATTGGGCCCAGGCCTTGCGACATTAAACTACCTTGCAACGACCTGCCGTAAAGAACAGAAGCTTGATGTTGGTCTCTCTGAGAAGCAACAAGGTTACCGTGAACTGAACATGCTGTTGAGCGATTTAGTTGAAGCGAAGATTGCGACTTACGACAATGGTATTTTAACTTTTGCTAATGAAGACGCACGCCGCTTCTCAAACGGTGAATGGCTGGAGACTCTGGTTCACAGCACAGTGAAACAAATCCAAGATGACATGCCGACCATTCAAGATCGTTCTTTGAATGTTCAGGTATACCGTCAACTGGGTGAACGAGAAGTTCGTAACGAGCTTGATGTTGCCTCAGTGGTGAACAATAAGCTGCACATCATCGAATGTAAGACCAAAGGTATGCGTGACGATGGTGATGACACCTTGTACAAACTGGAATCGCTTAGAGACCTATTGGGTGGCCTACAAGCACGTGCAATGTTAGTGAGCTTCCGCCCTCTTCGCCATAACGACATCACACGAGCAGAAGATCTTGGCCTTGCATTGATTGGCCCTGACGAATTGAAAGATCTTAAAACACACCTAACGGCATGGTTTACGGCTGCGGGTGGTAGTGAAGATCTAGAGTACTAAAAACAAATAAACTCATGAGAGCTAAATGCTCTTAAGCAGATTGTTAAAAAGGCGAATGACGATTAAGTCACTCGCCTTTTTTGTATCTGATACTTTTTCTTGTCTACTTTCTCTGCCACATAAAAAATGGCCACATCATTCGATACGGCCATTTTCAAAATTTGCAGTCAGTTTAAGACTTAAATCTCTTTTGCAACTTAAAGCATTTTACGAGCAGCTTCTACAACTACTTTGATTGAACGCGCTTCTGTTACTTTTAGTGTGTCGTGATCAGGCGTCTCTTTTTGAGTACGGTTGATGATTACACCAGCAACACAACCTGCTTTCAGACCAGAACTTGCACACATAGTTAGCAGCGTTGCAGATTCCATCTCGAAGTTTAGAACGCCCATGTCTTGCCATTCTTGCATAGAACCTTGGAAACGCTTAACAACACGACCAGAGAACGTATCGTAACGCTCTTGACCTGGGTAGAAAGTGTCACTTGAAGCCGTTACGCCCATGTGAACTGCTGCGCCTGATTCTTCAACCGCTGCTTTCATCGCTGTTGCCACTTCGAAGTCAGCAACTGCTGGGAATTCCATTGGAGCAAAGTGCAGGCTAGCGCCGTCTAGGCGAACAGAACCTGTAGAAACAATCATGTCACCCACGTTTACGTGAGGTTGGATAGCACCAGTAGTACCAACACGTAGGAAAGTACGAACACCAAGTTGAGCAAGCTCTTCTACAGCGATAGAAGTAGATGGGCCACCGATACCTGTTGAACATACAACAACTGGCTTGCCGTCTAGCTCTGCGCGGTAAAGCGTGTATTCACGGTGACTGGCAAGGAATACTGGATTCTCCATCTCTTCCGCAATTTTTTGCACACGAGCAGGATCACCAGGGATGATCGCCAGAGTAGCACCGTTAAGATCTGCTTCAGTAACACCTAAGTGGAAAACAGCTTGAGACATAGTTCGCTCCTTTTGGCTTATTGGGCTTTTTACCCTTATTTAAGCTCATAGTAAATTCGTGGGGTACGAACACACTCTAACCAAGCTTATTACAAAATGAAGTGATACATGTCACACGAATGATCGCAACAAGAATTCAAGTTTCACAAAAAACCGATTGGCATCACAAAAATAAGCAATCCGTATACCTATGTTGCATACTAATGAGACAAAAAGCGCCTTTAACGTATTACCGCTAAAGGCGCTTTTTAGATTAGACGCTTTCTATATTCGTCGCTTTGAATAAGACATAATCTATGTCAGAGATCTGAACTTAATCCGCCTTAGACTTGAATCGAAGCAGACGTAGAGCATTTAATGTCACCAAAGCTGTCGCACCACTATCCGCTAACACTGCAACCCATAAGCCAGTAATACCTAATAAGCTCGTCACCAAGAATACACCTTTCAAACCGAGCGCTAGCGCAACATTTTGACGGATGTTGTTCATAGTTGCTTGCGATAGCTCAATCATCGCTGGCAATTCTGTTAAGCGGTTATGAGTTAGTGCTGAATCCGCCGTTTCCAAGGCAACATCAGTCCCTCCGCCCATTGCGATGCCGACATTCGCCGTTTTCATTGCTGGCGCATCATTGATGCCATCACCAACCATTGCAACGTGCGACTGTTGAGATAACTCCTCAACGTAAGATACCTTGTCGCTTGGAAGTAGGCTCGCCTTGTATTGCATACCAATCTTACTGCTGATCGCAGCCGCACTGCGCGGGTTATCGCCAGTCAGCATGATAGATTGAATACCCAAATCATTGAGTCGTTCAATCGCAAGCTTAGCGTCACTGCGTAACGTATCTTGCCAAGCAATCAGACCAATCACTGTCGTATTTTGCTCTGTTGATTCTTCTTGATCTTTAAGCTCAAGAGCAACCACAACCGTCTTGCCCTCGCCTTCCAATGCTTCTACCTGAGAAACCACATCGGCACCAAGATCGAACGCTATTTTAGACGGTGACAGGACCTGATACTTAACGCCATCAACATCACCTTCAACACCACTACCGATAAGTGCGATCTTGTTGTGTGATTCAGGAATCTCAATATTCAGATCTTTTACTTTAGCGACAAGTGATTGCGCCAATGGGTGAGTAGAGCCAACTTCAATTGCACCAACCACACGCAGCATCGCATCTTGTTGCCAACCCGAAAGAGGCTGAATATCCGTAACCTGAGGCTTACCTTCGGTCAGTGTGCCCGTCTTATCGAAGGCGATAGTTTGGATTTTACCAAGCTGCTCCAGTGCTGCACCGCCTTTAATTAGTGCACCACGTTTCGCTGCTGCCGCTAAACCAGAAGTAATCGCTGCTGGCGTCGAGATAACTAACGCACACGGACAAGCAATCAATAATAACGCTAGACCACGGTATACCCATGTTTCCCAAGGTTGAGCGAACAACAGTGGTGGCGTGATAATAACGAGCAAAGCCACCACCATCATCAATGGCGTGTACCAACGACTGAACTTATCAAGGAAACGTTCCAGCGGTGCTTTACGAGACTCTGCTTCTTCAATCAAGTGAAGAATACGGTCGATTGCGTTTTCACCTTGTTTTGAAGTGATGGTTATACGAACCACTTTGTCCACGACAACGGCACCAGCCATAATGCTGTTACCTTCGGTGTGTTCAACAGGAACAGATTCACCGGTTAACGCACTTTCATCAAAGCTCGCCGCGTCTGTAATCAATTGACCGTCAGCAGGTAAACGAGAACCCGCAGCCACTTCAATCACATCACCAGGAACCAGTTCACTGACTGCTACTTCAACACGTTCACCGTTGATAATCTTAGTTGCATTTTCTGGTACCAATGCCATTAACGCTTGAACGCCACTTCTTGCTCTAGATGAAGCAAACGCTTCTAAGCGCTCACCAATCAAGAACAATAATAGAACCATCGCCGCTTCCGCGGTTTCACCCAGGTACAAAGCACCCAGTGCGGCAACACTCATTAAGGTTTCAATAGCAAACGGTGTACCTGAGCGTGCCAACTGAACCGCTTTCTTCGCCACCGGATATAAACCAAGCAAACAAGTTACCGTAAACAAGCCTTCACTTAATTGAGGAGAGGTACTTTTCAGAAGCGCAGCAAACAGCATTGCCGCTGCAATCGCGATAATCTGTAAATTAGGTTGGATATGAGCTTGCCAAAAAGTCTCAGGTTGTTGTTTTTCTTTCTTTGAACCGACTTCCGTAAGAGGGAAACCCGTTTTAATAGAGACCTGTTCAATGGTGTCGGCAAGGCTTTCATTATCGAATTTCACAACCAGCTTTTCGGTAGCAAAGAGAACCTTCGCTTGAATAACACCGTCAATATTGCTGATCGCGTTTTCTATTTTTCTTGCACAAGCTGGGCAGTCCATTCCGGCAACCAACCAACTTTTCGAAAATTGAGCGTCGAAAGATGAGGGTAAGGACTGACTGTCCTCTTCTCCACTGTCCGAACTACAACAATCATCCCCTGACGATGAAGGAGCCGCAGAAGAAGAACTACAACAGCCAGATGAAGTACCTGCTGCCGTAATGCTGGAAATTTTAGGGCTAGAGCAACCAGCTCCCACCGCTTGAGGTTGAACGTCCACTTTTGTTGAGCGGCACGCTGCATGTTTTGCGCACATAATGTATCTCCTTAATACTCAAAAGCCTTGAGGTTGTTGCTGACTCACGAGCAACAGAACCTTAAGTTCATCAAAAGTATAAACCTTGGAGGCTACTCCAAGGTCAAGAAGAAGTTATCAAGAAAACAAAAATATTATGCCAGCGCCGATGGCTTACTGAGATTTAAGCTCCGCACACTCTTCACGGTTCGCCGATACATCATCAATAAGAACCGCATCGTGTGAACAGAATGGCTGAGTGTTCAAGCTGACAATCGACACATCATCTTCCACTGGATCAACTTGAGAGCCCTGCATTAACTCAGCAATATGATGTCGAAGTACCAAAATACCTAAAATCCCGAACAGAACATTACCAAAGGCTTGACCATAGAGAACACCCAAAGCGCCATACCATTGTGAACCTAGATAAACGAACGGCAGAGTACCTAACGTCGCTTTGCCTAAGTTCAACGCCGTTGAATAAAGAGGCTTACCTAGATTATTAAAGGAGGTATTGGCAACAAACAGTGCGCCGTTAAAGGTGAAGGTCAGCGCTACATAAGTACAAAACGCAGCAACAATAACGGCCGCATCACCTTGTAAGCTAAAGCCTTGAATGACATAACCTTGAACGAAGTACAACAGAATACAAACGGCAATGGTATAAAGTGTCGTCACCAGCAATGAGTTATTGAGTGTTTCTTTAACTCTGTCCATGCGTTCTGCACCAAAGTTCTGACCAATGATTGGTCCCACAGCGCCAGACAAGGCAAAGATAACCGCAAAACAAACCGGTGTTAGACGACCGATCACGGCAAAGCCCGCGACAAAATCCTCACCATATTGTGCGATACCTGTCGTCACAATCGCATTACCGATAGGCGTTGCGGTATTGGTGATAATCGCAGGCAGCGCAATCGCCAATATTGGTCGAATATTAAGGCGCCATTGCACAAACGAAGGTGGAGCCACCAGCTGATGGCTGCGAATCAGAGGATAAAGCGAGAAGAACAGCACCGAGAAGCGAGCAACAACCGAAGCTATAGCTGCCCCTTCGATGTTCCAACCAAAACCAAAAATAAACAGAGGATCGAGAATCGCGTTAACAATACCGCCTGACAAAGTCGCCCACATCGAACGTTTCGCATCGCCCGCCGCTCTCAAGCCCGCACCCGCGGCCATCGCCAACGCCAAAAATGGACCACTTGGCAACAAAATCTGTAGGTAAGCTTGAGCACGCTCGGCTGCAATGCCTTTGGCGCCTATCGCGGCTAGCAGCTCTGGAATATAAGCGAACATGATTGCCGTTACGGTGGAACTGATAACAAACGCAGTCAACATGATACTGGTGCTTAGGTTTCGAGCGTGTTCTTGATTCTTTGAGCCGATGGCTTTGGACACTAATGCGCCCATGGCAATGGAAGTACCAATCGAAACAGAGGTAGAGAAAAAAGTCAGCGTACCTGCAAAGCCTACCGCAGCAGCCAATTCGACCTGCCCGAGCATACTGATAAACAACATGTCGAGTAAATCAACCACAAATAACGCCATCAAACCGACAGAGCCAGCCCCCGACATCACCAATATGTGGCGCATCGTTGAACCTTCAACAAACTTTGCCGTTTGATTTGACATGAAACCTCCAAAAGTTGGAATACCCAAGAGCTAAAGCCCTATCAACTAATCAACTAATCAACTAATCAACAGGCTAGGGATCCACAAAGAAAGGATCGACCAAGAAAAGTGCTATACATAAAAAAGGCGCTAGTGCGCCTTTTTTCGATTGAGGGTATTGAGAAAAATAATCGTTCTTAACACGCTACTATACCTGATGTTTGAAGCATTCTTCCAAGTTCTTGCCGATTGCTCTCAAAACATCGGTTCTAGTGATCATACCCACCAGTTTTCGATTATCGATTACAGGGTATGCTTTAGGTTTGCCCACCTGCATCATGTCCGCCAATTCAATAATGGATAAGTCAGGTGACACCGACAGTACTTCTTGGTGCATGCAATCACCCACAAGGTGTGTGTCTTGGCAGAAGTAACTGACCTTCACAAGTTTCTCGAGTAAATCCTGCTCAGAAAGGAAGCCTATCACTTGTTCGTTATCATCGATTACGGGTCCACCCATGTGGTGGCTACGCATCACTTTGTCTAACGCTAGACTTAACGGCATATCAGGAGTAAATGTCACAACCTGCTGCGTCATGTAATCTTTCACTTTAATAGAATGCATTGTGTTCTCCCTAAATACTTTGCGTTATATATTTTTCTATCTTGTTAAGTTAATTGTTGTCTAAAATCTTGATTTTACTAAATGGATTTCAACAATTTTATTGATAGGCAAAACCTAACAAGACAACAAAGCGAGACAAACAAAGGCTTGAGCACGTTTTAGACCACCAGAAAAAAGGAAAAAAAGAGCCCTTACAAAGCCTTACTTTCCCTTGCTTAACCTTACTTAGCCGAACTAGCCTGAGTAGATAAACCCTGTAATCTTCTCCGCACTAATAATTAGAAATCCGGATTTAGGAAGTTTATGCAACACGACAACAACATGTACGCGTATGTTTATGCAGGTAACGACGGCACAGAAAACACACTCATCGCCACTATAGATAATCAAGAAAAACCGCTTATTTCAAGCTGCGTTGATGAGATAAAACGCATGTCGTGCTTAGCCATTGACTTAGCAGCAAAACACGACCTAAAAGTGAAGCTGGTGAAATACCAAAGAGAACAAGAGATTGACTTCGGCTTGTTCGTTAAATAGCAGACTCATCACACATGTCTTGACAGTCAAGCTCAACAAGCATTGTCAGCGACACATGAATACCGTATTTTGTGGCAAGTTCTTGAATAGGTAATCACATTGACGATGATTACCTGCTTTAACCGATAAGCGCTCGAATTGGACACATCCGTCGCACCGCTTTTCATTGTCCAAACGGTTCACTATGACTTTGCTTCGCTCTCCTCAAACTTTTCTATCTCACTTTATGCCTAAGTTAAAAAGCTACTTTAGCGAGTTATTGGATTTCCAATCACGCATTTGGGTGGTTCATATCTTTGAAGACTCTATTACCGATCAGTCATTTGTGATTAATGAAGATGGCTTTAAAGAACCGTTAGAGTGGATGAAGAAGCGAGCCTATCAAGCAGCAATGCTTGAACGAGTTGAGAAAATGAAAATTTCACAAGTCATTGAGATTCAGTTCGAAGACAAAATGCATCGATTGATGCGAGTGAAGTAGCTCTATTGTTTGGGCATTAGCAAAAAGCCCTTTGCTATAAATCAAACATAAAAAAGGCCAGCGCTCGCTGACCTTCTCTGATTGGTTAAAAACCATCATCTAACGCGCACAATACTCATGCCACAAGCGCACCGCTTTCTGATATGCCTCAGTTTTATCGTGCGTTTCTGCAAAGAGAATAGCTGTCATGCTGTCGACAACGGTATTCGCCATTAGCGCCATCTCTTCAGTCGACGTACCAAGTACACATTGACGAGGAAGTGGCAGTTCTAAGTTCATCATCTCTTCCCAGTAGAACGACTCGACTTTATCAGGAGAGCTCATCCACACCGTTTGGCTAACTTTAGGATTATATTCCGACTCACCGTTCATCCCTTTGAATGAAATCACCGAGTGGGATTTATTGCCAATGACATGCTCAACTTCCGCATGAAGTTGTGGGAAGCCAGGATGGAAACTACCACGCAGACCTAAACGACCACCACCGGGATTCAATGCTCGAACTACCGTGTTAATTGGTGTTCTTAATCCGTAACGGTGTTTCCAACCGATCATGGTTTGCGCTTCGGGAGCAAAGTTAGCTAGCGGTAAATAAGCAATGCCGTCTTGTTCAAGAATCGACTTAGCATGTTCAGGGTTCTCTGCACTTTGCACACCAACATCTTGCAAATGGCTTTCAACGTGTGTCCTACCGCTCGGTTTGTCCATGTAGCCATGCATTAAGACTTTATAACCACTGTCAGCGAGGATTTTTGCTGCCAGCAAGTTCCAAGGTTTACCACTGGCGTTATCGTTACGCTTACCTGCATAACACGGCCAATCAATATCAGCACCTAAATCTGGCACTCGAGATTGAAACGCTTTTACAAAGCCAGCGATCTCTTCATTGGTTTCATTCTGCACACGAATCAGCATCAGTAGCATAGCCATTTGGTCGTCGCCGACTTCTCCGCTTAAATACTCATCCATGATGCGGTAGGCTTGTTCGAACGATAAAGGCTTACGCCCTCTTTCTCCTCGTCCAACTGTACGAATACACTCTAAAATACTACTCATTGATTGTTTATTCTCTTCCGTTGATATCAATAAAATTCGCATACGTTTTCGATTCTATGATACCCGCAGTCCATTGCAAAGCGATTCAACAGCTGCTCCCTAATTATCAATACACGGATTGAGGTAAAATTAACGAATGCAGCGCACCTTGATAGGTCAAACAAAAATAGAACCCTGGCAAGTTTCATCGGGTTTGATTAGAGATGCTGAAACAAGTCGTGTATTATCGGAACGTTTGCACTTTACCTATTTTACGGTTAGCGGTTGCACAATTTTATTCGCACCAACACACGTTCATATACCAAGACTAAGAATTGATGCCAAAGTTGATTAACAAAATTTGGGTACACGCTTTCATGCTCTTCGCTATGCTAATGGCCACCATTAGTGTGGACAGCATCGCGAGCAGCAATGCTCTGCAAGCCCCCCAAGCTCAATCAACTTCTGCCAATAGCTTATCTTTCTCTGCTTCTAACATCAGTTCTGTAGAGAGCGCCCCAACACCTTTTTCCAGCGTACAATCCAACGTTGAGCACCACTGCTGTGGATCGGTCTGTCTACTGAAAATGCCACCACTTATCGTTTCTGAATCTTTCGAACCGCAGATTGAATCACTGGCACTGATAGAAAAAGAATCTTCGCACAAAGCGATTTTTGCACCACAAGCGCCATACCGCCCCCCTATTTCCTAATCGTTTGTCCCTGTTTGGCAATCTCTGCCACCAAGTTATAACAGCATTTTTGCTGTATCAAATGACATCCGAATTTAGGAAATTAACACATGAAAAAACTATTTAGCCTCTTTGCTGCTCTACTCTTAAGCGCTTCAGTAAACGCCGCACAATTTGAAGAAGGCACGCACTACAAAATCCTTGATGTAGCAAAGGCCGACAAGCCTGTCGTTACCGAATTTTTCTCTTTCTACTGCCCACATTGTTACAAGTTTGAAGGGGTCATTAAGTACCTAAAAGCAGACTTGCCAAAGTCAGCAAGCTTCCAAAAAGTGCACGTCGCTTTTATGGGTAACAACATGGCAGTGCCAATGGCGAAGGCTTACGCGACCATGGTTGCGCTAGACGCTGAAGAAAGCATGGTTCCTGCCATGTTTGCTCAGATCCATGAGAAGCAACAAACACCAAAAAATGAAGCAGAACTGCGTGACGTTTTCATTGATAACGGTATCAATGCGAAGAAGTTTGATGCAGCATACAACAGCTTTGCAGTGAACTCGATGCAAAAACGTTTCGATAAAGAGTTTGAGCAAAGCACACTAACAGGTGTTCCTGGAGTTCTGGTTAACAACAAATACATCGTGAAACCGGATCAAATCAAGAGCTACGAAGAGTACAACCAACTAGTGAATTACCTACTAACGCTCTAAGTCCGTTTTTCATCTCAAAGCCAGTGATTCATCGCTGGCTTTCTTATATATGAAGTCTCCCTAGCCACTCACCATTCCCATAAATCCGCTTGGGAAGCATTGTTAACTGGCATCCTCCACAATTTTTCATATACTGCACTCAAATAAGCTAACCACTGTGCTGTAGCCTTCAAAGTATTAACACTCAAATATTGGGACCTTTATGATCATTCTGACCACAAACTTTGGCGACATTGAAATTGAACTGAACCTTGAAAAAGCGCCAGTAACATCGAAAAACTTCCTTAAATACTGCCAAGATGGCTTCTACGAAGGCACGACATTTCACCGTGTTATTGAAGGTTTCATGATTCAAGGTGGTGGGCACACTATCGACATGACAGAAAAACCAACTCGCGCACCCATCGTCAACGAAGCAAACCGTGGCTTAAAGAACGTGATTGGCTCTGTAGCGATGGCTCGTACTGATGCACCACATTCTGCAACGGCACAGTTCTTCATCAACCTTGATGACAACGATTTCCTCGATCACACCTCAACAACCAACGCAGGCTGGGGTTACGCTGTATTTGGTAAAGTATCGGCAGGTATGGATGTGGTAAACAAGATCGCAGCCGCGCCAACGACCATTCGTTGGGGACATGAAGATGTACCTTGCGAAGATATTGTGATTACTAAAGTCACTGTTCGCGACTAATTCACTCACGTACTTTTCCGCCCCTAGTGCATTCGAATTGATTGCACAAAGAAAAGAAGGCTGCGCGATAGGACTATGGTGGTAAGGGGTCGACTTTACCACCTATATTCAAAGCTCGTTGTTAGAATCGTTACCAACGAGAACGATAAGTACGGTGACACCCTTTACACGTCTTATTCGCAGAATTTAACCCTTGCTCTGCACTCGATAAATCTTGTTCAACACTCGCCTGATAAAGCTCTGCAAAGCCTTGGTTCATCTGCAACATCAGTTGGTTAAATTTCTCAGGCTTGCTCCAAACCTCCTTCTTGGCCTTACCTCCTGTTCCAGCTTCAGCAAAACTCGCGTTCAAGACACCACCATGTTCCACCAACATTTCACTTAACTCCTCAACCTTTTTCCAATCTGTATTTCGGTTTCCTAATTCTGAAGACACTTGTTTATTGAGTTTTTCAATTGAGCTGAAAGCCTGTTGGCGATTATTCACAGCTTCAGTTGCAGCAATAGCCATTACTGGCGCGGCGATAAGCAAAGCGATAGTCAGTTTTTTCATAGTGTTATTCCTATACATTGGTCGGTTGATTTATTGATCTTTCAATCGGGAATCGATGAGATGCATTTAATTTACACAACAACAGTTGCGCGCGCAACTATTGTTGTGTAAATTAATCTCACTTTGAAAAATGACAAGCAGGAAATTGAACAATGAAAATTTGGGATCTACCGACTCGACTGTACCACTGGCTACAAGCCACACTATTCATTGGTCTAGCGGCATCAGGCTTTAGTGGCAATGGCCCACATATTTATCTAGGGCTAGCACTGTTTAGTTTAATTTCATGGCGATTGGTTTGGGGATTCATTGGAAGTGATACCAGCCGTTTTTCGCAGTTTATGAGCTCACCTCGATCTGCTTGGCTGTACTTACGAGGCCAAGTTCAACCTAAGCCAGGACATAACCCGTTAGGGTCTTGGATGGTTGTGGGGATGATTACAACCTTATTCGCCCAATGCATAACTGGCCTAGCGATAGTTGGGTTCTTCGACACATTGCCATATTCAGAAGTCATCATCACAGACGATGTTTTTGACCTACTCGGTGCGGCGCACAGTATTGCAGCACGTATGTTAGTGGTCTTTGTCGTTCTACACCTATTGGCAATTACGACTTATAAGCTACGCTCAAAACCACTAGTGTTAGCCATGATCACAGGCAAACAAAACCACACACCGTCAGTGGAAAGTTTCGAAAGTGGCACTCAATTGGCTTTTTCATCAAATAGAAAAGCATTGTTGGTGCTAATTGCGTCGGTATTAGTTACGATGGCAATAGTTGTTATGTCATAAGAATTAGGGACTAACCAATGCCAGAAGAGTTTGATAGACAGAATAGTTTTGGATGGATGATCAATGTTATCGCCAACAAAGCGACCAAAGATTTCGACCTTGAGCTAAAGAAACACGGCTTAAGCATCGCATTGTGGCCAACCTTGATGTGTTTATGGGAAGAAGAAGGCGTTACCCAGCGTGATATTGCCGCTAAGTCGAAAGTAGAAAACTCAACGACAACACGAACATTAGATAAGTTGGAAAAGCTTGAACTGGTAGAGCGTAGAGTAGATCCACACAGTCGCCGCTCTTTTAGAATCTACCTAACAGAGAAAGGTAAAGCACTTGAAGAAGTGTTAATACCCATCCCTGTGAAGTTGAATGAAGAGCTAATGGCCTCGCTTGATGCAAAAGAGCAGCAACAGATGATCGGTTTACTTAAAAAAATGGTCGCAGCTGTCTAGATCAATAGCTCACGCTAAAGTAACCACTTAGAAACTGAATAAGACCCTCGCCCTGAACGAGGGTTTATTTTTTCCGCGACCATTTGATATAGCAAAACAGCGAAGCAATGATCACCGCTCCACCGACCAGCTTTTGTACCTCAACTGTTTCACCCAACATGCTGACACTCAGTAACAATGTCCACACTGGCTCAAGAATCATGATCAATGCCGCCACTTCCATGTTCACGGAGTGCTGACCGACCGTTTGCAACAAGTAACGAATAGACGTTGCGATCACCGCAGATACGATAAACCAGAACACTAAGGTTTTGGTGATTTCGAACTCCGGCTGAGCTGTCATAGAAGCAAAGGCTAAACCACTCACACCCACAACAAACAATTGCACACAGATTGATGCGATAGGCTTAATATTGGTGATCACACGCTTGTTCATCACAAAGTGAATGGATAGCAACATAGAAGCCAACAAGAAGTAGATCTGACTTTGTTCAACATGCCAACCATTGGTGAGGGTAAGCAGTAACATACCAAGGATCGCGATAGGGAATGACATCCAAAATGCGCGATTAGGCTTTACTCGAAACAGAACCCAAGAGACGAATGGCGCAATGATCATCGCGAGGCTCATGATAAATGCCCCTTCCGATAAACTCTCCGTTACCGAAACCGCAAACACCCACACCTGAAGTGAGGCAGACAAGAGTAAGCCAACACCGCACAATGACAGGATCTGTTTAAATGACAGCTTGCGAATATGATGAATACAGAATGGCAGTAGAATCAGGCTCGCGACAACAAAACGCACACCAATGAACACAGGTCCCGGCATTTCCATGACCACTAGCTTAGATGCAATCCATCCTACCCCTGCCAGTAAAGTGGCACACAAGAGGTAAAGCTCGCCACGCATCGCTTTTACGTTCATCATTTTTATTCGTTCCAATAACAAAAAAGCAACCCGACTCTGCAAGGTTGCTTTTTATAAACTCTTAACAGGATCAAGATACTATCTTAATACTCTGTTTCAGGCAGCAGTTTTTAGCCTGCGTATTCTGGGTAATCCGTTAAGCCTTTTTCAGCACCGCCAAACAGCGTGTTTGGATCGTGCGGAGCTAGAGGGAAACCATGTTGAATACGAGCAGGTAAGTCTGGGTTTGCTACGAATGGACGACCAAAGCCAACCATATCTGTCACGCCTTCTGCTACTGCTCGCTCGCCACGTTCACTGTCGTATTTACCTGCGTAAATCAGCACACCTTTGAATGCTTCACGAACCGCAGCTTTGAACGCTTTTGGCGTTTCAGGCGCATCGTCCCAGTCTACTTCTGCGATGTGGAGGTAAACGATCTTGTATAGGTTTAGGTACGCGGCTGCCGCTGTGTAAGTTTCAACTGGCGTCGCATCAACCGTGCCATTTAACGAAGTAAACGGAGCAAGACGAACACCAACACGGTCAGCACCAATCGCTTCAACCATCGCTTCAACCACTTCACCTAAGAAACGCAGGCGGTTTTCAGTTGAACCACCGTATTCATCGGTACGGTTGTTTGCTTCAGAATCAATGAATTGGTTAATTAAGTAGCCATTTGCTGCGTGAAGCTCAATGCCATCAAAGCCTGCTTCGATTGCGTTAAGGGCTGCTTGACGATATTGCTCAACCACTTCTTTGATGTCTTCTTTGGTCATTTCACGAGGTTCAACCACGTCAACAAAACCCGGCTCATCAGTGCCGTTATCGATGAAGACTTTTACGTTTTCCGCTTTGATAGCTGAAGATGAAATTGGTTGTTCACCACCGATGTTGTCTGGGTGTGTTACACGACCTACATGCCAAAGCTGAGCGAAAATAACGCCGCCTTTTTCATGTACGGCATCGGTTACTTTTTTCCAACCAGCAATTTGTTCTTGAGAGTAGATACCTGGTGTCCAAGCATAACCCTGACCCAATGGAGAAATCTGTGTGCCTTCTGCCACAATCAAACCCGCAGAAGCGCGCTGAGCGTAGTAAGCCGCCATCATTTCGTTTGCTGAGTTACCAGGTTGCGTTGCACGAGAACGCGTCATCGGTGGCATAACAATACGGTTTTTTAGTTCGATATTACCAAGTTGAATTGGTTGAAATAGTGCGTTTGTCATTGTCATTTCCTCGATTAACCTAGTTGAATCAGTTCGATTTGGTAGCCGTCTGGGTCAGTGATAAAAGCGATGTGTGTTGAACCACCTTTTACAGGACCCGCTTCACGAGTCACATTGCCACCCAGCGATTTAATCTTGTCACATGCCGCGTAAATATCTTCCACACCCAATGCTAAATGGCCAAATGCGTTGCCCATCTCGTACTCATTCGTATCCCAGTTATAAGTCAGTTCGATGGTTGTGCCACCTTGCTCATAACCAACAAAAACCAGCGTGTAGCGGTAATCGTTATTGTCATGACGCTCAAGTTCTTTCATACCCAATACCTTGGTATAGAACTCAATAGACTTATCTAGATCAGCAACTCGGATCATTGTGTGTAGGAATTTCATATTTCACCCTTTTTAGCCCAGTGACGCAGGCCGATATAATCGTGAGTGGAGGTTGTCCACTTCTTTGTTAGGGTTAATATACGAGCTGACAGTAAATAAATGAAATTATCATAAATTCTCATTGTGATAATTTTTTGTTATTAACATATTTACTAATACAAACTAAGAGACACAAAAAAGGGAAGCCAATGCTCCCCTTAGATTTCGACTCTCAATTAAAACCGCAAACGCCTATCTTTAAGCGTTTTCGACATCGCATCAGATGTATTAATCACTTGCTCTCGAAACCATTTATGAGCGGGGTCGCTGTTCTGCTTCTTCAACCAAATCAGGTAATGAGACATCGGCTGATATTCAAAAGGTGGCTTGAACAGCTGTAAACTTAACTTTTCTTGAAACTGCACGGCCATGGATAAAGGCACTACAGTGATGTAATCGGATTGGCTACACAGCAAGATATTACTGAACAGCGAACGCCCATGAAATACGATTTTACGCTGGGACAGATCTAAAGATGTGTAGTGATTCAAACTGCGAACTTTACGGCGAGTTCGATCTAAAACAGCATGTTTTTCGGTCATAAACTGAGCTTCATTGATTTCACCTTGAATTCGTGGATGCCCCTCACGACACACAATGGCAAAATCTCCCTGATACAAGGTTTCGCTAGCGATGCTAGGATGTTCAGGAACCAAAATATCGATCATCGCATCAAACTCTTGAGTCAGAAGATTTTCATAGATACGATCATCATTATCTGGTTGATCATAGACTTCAAGCGAGAGATTTTGATTTGGAAGAGCCGCAAAACTATTGAGCAATACCCACTGAAGGTGTTCAGGTGAAGAAATAACAAACTTACGCTCAGAAACTTGCTCATCAAAATTTGTCATCGATTGAAAGACACCATTTAACTCATTGATCGGTGCTTTAATTTGCTCATACAAGCTTTGAGAATATGCAGTAGGCACCACCCCCCGTCCTTTTCGGACAAAAAGCTCCTGCCCAATATCACTCTTTAAACGTGCTAAGGCAGTACTAATAGTCGATTGATTGGTACTAAGTTGATCAGCAGCTTTACTTAAACTCCCCTGCTCCATCACCGCAGAAAAGACAGCAAGTAAATTGAAATTTGGAATGTCGTTACTCATATATCATTACTCTCAAGGCTGCCATAAGCACTATGCTATCGTAAAAACGATAGCATAAAATAAGAATCTCAAATTTAAAGTTATAAATTGAGACACTAATATCCCGTGATACACTACTCTTTTAGATGAGAAACCTCGCCAATTAGTGACGCTCTAATGACAATGATAAAACGGACTATTGTGTCGCTTGTCATGACACTGTGTTCAGAGTGAATGAGGTATACATCTAAATAATTATAGCTACAATATTTTTAATTCAGCGCTCAAAGAAGATGTTCTTGTTAATAGCCACAATCATATACTGAGCGTATCATTAATGTTTTTCTTAAGGTTTCATGAATAGTTTCTGACAAATGAATTTTATTGTCGTACGTATATAATTCATCATTCATTCGTATTACTCTTTTTATTGTAAAAAGCGTGTAAAAAGACAAATTCTATCAACTCTCTTATTGATGCTTTTATTAGTCATTTCATTGATCCAAGCCAATTTAATTAACAATGTTTTAAAGCCGAATTTGAGCACTAGCAAATAATTCAACTTGCCGATTTTGCGCCATGCCAATTCATCGTAATTACGATATTATTAAATCGGTATACTGGGTAGATACTGCTCAAAACTCTTCCTATTATCCTGCCAGCAAATCAATTATTAGCCCAAACAGAAAAATGACAAATGTTTACTGTGGCATGTCAATTATCATGAAACAGCCCTCTATGGTCGAGGCGCAGCCCATAATAAAGACAGTCGCTACGAAGGTTAAGTCGATAGTCTAATTACCATTCTGTTTGCGTCTACTGACAAATAATAAGATTGATTTGTAAGGGAGCATATTCGCTTCTTGATACCGAGAATCGGTTGTCTGGACTGAGTAGTATCACTTTAAATAGCATCTATTACTTTTGTTTATTATGCGTACCAATCTACCCACATAATAGACATCTACTTTTTAAGATGTCATTAAAGGTCACTTCTAGGCTGCAAATTCTCTCTTCTTATTGATGTAGGTTGAGATATGAACTTTATAAAACTCGTTTTCCAGAAAATCTGGGCCATTGTAATGGTCTTGATTAAATTCTGCCTGTTTATGGCGGTGATGTTTGCTGGTGCATGGGCTCTTGCACCGTTAGGCACAATCCATTCTAAAGACATCGACATGTCTCAATTCAACAATCATCCCAATGAAATGATGATGAACTTCTTCCAGATGGAGTACTTCTCTGGCTACTTGTTCTCAGTGACCATTGCTGTGGTATTAGCCGGTGTTTACGGCATGTGGCAGTTGCATGAACTAGGTGTGCATAAAGCAAAAGAGCATAAGAGCGCTCACGTTCAGATCGTGTTTGCACTATCACTTTGCGGACTCTTCATCAGCAAAACATTCTGGGTGATCGCCTTGGTTATCGCATTGGCGAACTGGAAACATATTGGCCAATCACTGAGTGATGTAATTCGCCGTGGTGTACAGCCTAAACAAGATGCGACCAGTACAGAGGCCGCCGTAGTCCACGCATCACCTGAAGAATCGGTAACAGAGCCGTCTCAAACGAAACAATCTCCAGTAGAACAGTCTTCAGAAGCTCAGCCTTCAAAAGAAAAGACTCCAACAAATAAAGAGGTCGCATAATGAAAGAGATGATGATTCCATACATCCTAATTGTATGGTCACTGTTTGCGACAGGCGCACTCAAGAAGAACTTCAAGAACTACACCTGGGCTGCCATTGGCGGCGTAACGATTCTTGCAGTATTAGCAGTTATCTCTCGCTTGTGGGCACCCGTTGATTTAACCAACTCAACCACAGTGAAAGCACCACACGCGGTGATGTCACCTATCTTTGGTCAGCAGATCGACCAAGTGCTTGTTGAACACAACCAAATGGTTAAAGAAGGCGACGTAATTTACACACTCGTCGACATTGATTCTGCCGCAGACAAAGCAAAGATCGAATCTTCAATTGTTCAGAAAGAAGAAGAGATCAAGCAAATGAATCGCGACTTAGAGCGCGCTGAAACGTCACCTGAAATCTTCAATATGCGTGACGTGGAAAAATACGACTCCGATCTTCGAGTGCTGCACGCTGAACTTGTGTCATTAAAAGCCGACTTGCAGAAAGTTAACTGGGCACAAGAGAAGAAAACCATTCGAGCTGAATTTGATGGCCAAGTCTCTATCGTGAACATTGCGGAAGGCTCGGTAATGGGCAATATGCACCTTTACAACACCAGCAAAAAGTTCTTAGAGATGCGCATCTCTGACCAAACATACGGCTATGTTCAAGTGGGTGACTTTGCTGAGTTCTTCGTAGACGCTTATCCAGGTCACGTGTTCCGGGCAAAAGTACACAGCTTTAATGCAGGTACCGGTGAGTCGAGTATTTCTCCACTTCAGGGGCCACAAAGTGTCGGTCAACACGTAGTAAGAAACGGCAATGGTTTAGGTCGTACTATCGTACTTGAGATCATCGAACCAGAAGGTTACAACATCCCGATTGGTTCAACTGGCGCGGCTTGGATCTCGGCTGAGAAGCCACACCCATTCTGGGGCTTCATTGATGTGATTGGCGCAGCAACCGTTCGCCTACAATCTTACAAGTCATACTTAGGGGCTTGGTAAACAAGTTACGCGTAAGAGTTGGATAGAAGATAAACAAAAATACCCCGCTCGTCGGGGTATTTATATTATTGGTGCGAACTGCTTGATAGGTTAATCTTGTTCCAACCTTACGAAAAAGGCAGTGGAATCAACTCCAGTCCCAGCACACCACTGATGCTCATTACCACCAGCAGGGACACCTTAAACACAGTCTTTGACCACTGAATGTAGTTGAGGCAGTCGACCTTACGGAACGTCACTTTGGTCCACATAAAGCAAACGGCTGCCGACACGGCTAGGTATTCATAACCCGCCTCTCCGAGTAAAAATAACCCCAGAGCAACCGCGCCAAAAGCGACCACATACGCTTTCATATGTTTGTGGGCCTTATCCACACCCTCTTTAACCGGTAAAACGGGAATGCCTGCATCTCGGTAGTCTTGAATGCGGAACATCGCAATCGCATACGAGTGTGGCATTTGCCATAAGCAGAACATAATGAACAGCAGAACGGATTCTAAGCTCAGGTAGTTCGTCACGCCAAGGTAGCCAACCAATGGTGGAACCGCGCCAGAAATACTGCCCACTAAGGTGCCGTAAACTGAATTACGCTTGTACCACATGGTGTAGAAAAAAACGTAGAACACATAACCAAGCAACACCACCACCGCAGACATCGGATTAACGAATTGAAACAGCAACGCCGTGCCTGCCAACAACATGACTAACGCATAGATAAATGCGACGTCTGTGTTGATGTTGCCCTGAACCAATTCACGGTTCTGGGTTCGTTTCATTTTCTGGTCGATATCTCGGTCAAAGATGTTGTTGACCACACAACCTGATGCAATCACAAGTCCCACACCCGCTAATGTTGTCAGTAACAACATCGCACTGGCTGGTTCTGTTTTTGCGGCGAGGAAGAACCCCGCCGCAACAGAAATCAGGTTGCCGAAAATGATGCCCGGTTTGGTAATAGACAGATATCTTTTCAGCATACCCTAGCCTACAACTTCATGTTGACGTTCATGTTGTAGATGATCCATACCGAGCCAGCGATAAGAATCAATACAACGATGGCGGTAAACATCAGTGACACCAAGTTCCAACGCCCATCGGAAGATTTCGCTTCCATATGCAAGAAGTACTTAAAGTGCACAAAGATTTGCACCAGCGCACAACCGAACAAGATCACGTAAGTTTCCGTGCTTGGTAGCGCATGTGACCACACGATGTAGAACGGAATAATGGTCAGAATTAGTGACGCAATAAAGCCTTTCACATAATCCGTTGCACCGCTGTCTAGATGCTGTTCCATTACATCACCCCCATTAAGTACACAATGGTAAATACACAAATCCAAACGATATCAAGGAAATGCCAGAACAAGCTTAAACACTGGAAACGCATCGACATGTTGTCGTTCAAGCCTTTGGTTGAAAGCTGGTGATACGCCACTGCCATCCAAATCAGACCAAACGTTACGTGCAACCCGTGTGTGCCAACCAAGGTAAAGAACGCAGAAAGGAACGCACTCTCTTGAGGACCATAACCTTCTGCAATCAAGTGATGGAACTCATACACTTCCATACAGATAAAGGCTAAGCCCAATACGAAAGTAACTTTGATCCATCGCTTCAGTCCCGTAACGTCTTTGCGCTTCATTGCAATCATGCCAAAGCCAAAGGTGATACTACTGAACAGCAGCATCATGGTTTCGACAAACACGAACGGCAGTTCAAAGATGTCTTTGCCTGTAGGCCCTGCGATTGAACCACTCTCAAGCACGGCATAAGTCGCGAAAAGTGTGGCAAACAGGACACAATCACTCATCAAGTAAACCCAGAAGCCAAACAACTTGTTACCCGCAGCTTCGTGGTGATGATCATGCGAGTGTGCAAGATCATAAGTGTGTGACGGAGTATTAGCTTGCATACGTCGTCTCCAAATCATCTTTATTGTTGTTATCACTGTCACCGTCAGCGCTGTTACCACGACCAGAGTTGTCGCCCTTCACTGACTGTCTCTTAGCTTCTTCAAGCTGTGCACGTCGAGCCGCTTCAATCGCTTTGATCTCTTCAACTTCCACGTAGTAGTCCACATCGTCGTTGTAGCTGTGTTGAATACACGTCACCACGATGCCCACTAAGCTTGCCGCCGCTAGCCACCAGATGTACCAAATCATTGCGAAGCCAAATGCCAACGCCCATGCAGACACATAAATGCCTGTCGGTGTATTCTTAGGCATGTGAATACGTTCGTATTCTTCTTCCTGAGTTGGATCAAACTCACCACTTTGCTTTTGATACCAGAACGAATCGATCTCATCGCCCTTAGGCAATTTTGCAAAGTTGTAGAACGGCGGTGGTGAAGACGTTGCCCATTCGAATGTGCGTCCGCCCCACGGGTCACCGGTTAGATCTCGGTTTTGGTCGCGGTCACGAACACTCACGTAAATCTGAACGAACTGACAAACAACACCCATCGCAATCACGCCCGTACCTGCAGCCGCAACCGCCAGTAGAGGGAAGAATTCAGGATTGATGTCTTGGCTCAAACGACGCGTCATGCCCATAAAGCCCAGAGCATAAAGCGGCAAGAACGCCATCAAGAAACCGATTATCCAGCAGTAGAATGCGCGTTTTCCCCAAAGTTCGTTCAGAGTGAAACCCGTCGCTTTCGGGAACCAGTAACCAATAGCAGCGAAACAACCGAACACTACGCCACCGATGATTACGTTGTGGAAGTGAGCAATCAGGAATACCGAGTTATGCAGAATAAAGTCTGCGCCCGGAACTGCCATCAATACGCCTGTCATACCACCCACCGTAAAGGTGATAAGGAAACCGACCGTCCATAACATAGGTGTGGTAAAGCGGATACGACCTTTGTACATGGTGAACAACCAGTTGAAGATCTTAACCCCGGTCGGGATAGAGATAATCATAGTTGCAATGCCGAAGAAGGCATTCACATTGGCGCCTGAACCCATGGTGAAGAAGTGATGCAGCCAAACCACAAACGCTAAAATAGTGATAGCCACCGTCGCCCATACCAGTGAGGTATAACCAAACAGTTTTTTACGTGAGAAAGTCGCAGTAACTTCAGAGAACACTCCGAAAATAGGCAAGATTAGGATGTACACCTCAGGGTGTCCCCATGCCCAAATCAGGTTCACATACATCATCACGTTGCCACCAAGGTCATTGGTGAAGAAGTGCGTGCCGATGTATCTATCCAAAGTCAGTAACGCAATGGTCACAGTTAGGATCGGGAAAGAGATGATGATCAGGATGTTGGCACACAGAGATGCCCATGTGAACACTGGCATCTTCATCATTGGCATAGACGGAGTACGCATGCGCAAAATGGTCGCAAAGAAGTTCACACCCGTTAGTGTGGTACCCACACCGGATATTTGCAGTGCCCATATCCAATAATCGACACCTACTCCCGGGCTTGCCTCAATGCCGGAAAGCGGTGGATACGCTAACCAACCCGTACGGCCAAACTCACCTAAGCCCAGTGACATGTTGGTTAGAATGATACCCACCACAAACAGCCAGAAGCTCAAGTTATTCAAGTAAGGGAATGCAACATCACGAGCACCAATTTGCAGCGGCACGATAATGTTCATCAAACCGATAACCAATGGCATCGCTACGAAGAAAATCATGATCACGCCGTGAGCAGTGAAGATCTGATCGTAGTGATGTGGCGGTAAATAGCCCGTCTCACCGGCTGCAGAAAGCAATTGCTGACTACGCATCATTACCGCATCAGCAAAGCCACGAACTAACATCACCATCGCAACCGCAATGTACATGAAGCCCAGTTTTTTGTGGTCTACAGACGTAAACCATTCATTCCAAAGGTATTGCCACTTACCTGCTTTAGTTACCGCGAACACCACTAAAGCACCCACCAAAGCAATCATGGTTAAAGTGACTACAATAATGGGTTCGTGGTAGGGAATTGAGTCTAGAGTTAATCTTCCAAACATGACGATTATCCTTGGGTTTCCGGCAAACAGTTCATTGAACCAGGGTGCTGGGTCACGACATCAGTGAATAAAAATGGTGGGATACTGGAGAAAAAAGTCACAGGTTCAGCAACACTTGGCGCAGCCAATGAACGGAACTGCTCCCAATCTTCAATACGGTCTGGGCTAGCCTTCACTTTTTCCACCCAGTTTAGAAACGCCACTTGGTCAGGCATTGCTGATGCGGTGAATTTCATTTGAGAGAACCCTTTACCACTGTAGTTCGATGCAAAACCTTTAAAGTCACCTTCGTGGTTTGCAATCAAATTCAGCTTGGTCACCATTCCCGGCATCGCGTATATCTGCGAACCAAGACGCGGGATAAAGAACGCGTTCATGATGTTGTCTGAAGTCAGCTTAAACGTCACCGGTACATCTTTCGGGAACGCAACATAGTTAACCGTCGCAATGTTTTGCTCCGGATAGATGAACAGCCATTTCCAGTCCAGAGAGACCACTTCGATCACCATAGGCTTAACGTCACTCTCCAGAGGCTTGGAAGGCTCCAGTTCGTGTGTTGTTCGCCAAGTGATGGTGGCCAGAATCGCAATAATGATGATTGGAATCGTCCATACCACTATTTCAATCTTGGTTGAGTGCGCCCAGTCAGGTGCATACTCTTCTGTGGTGTTGCTTTCACGGTATCTATAAGCAAAGTAGATGGTCATCAGAATCACGGGGATGACTACAATCAGCATCAGCAACAGAGCAGTAATAATTAGCTCCTTTTCCTGAACGCCAACGCTACCTTTTGGGTCGAGCAATGCTGAATTGCATCCTTCGAGCATCAGGACGGTTCCCACCAAACCAATCCTCGACAGATTTGCTCTCGATAAAATGCGTTTATATCTTGAAGCTTCCATTAACTTTCTCGATGGTTATCCAGCCTCAGAACGAACGCCCGAGTACTGGTTGTCATGGTCATTAGAATATTTATGTGTTGAGCATGTGAAACGACGCATCTCAAAGCGAAACTGAATTAAACCCTTCTCAGTACAGTTAAAACTGCCGAATTAAAACGACAGCACAGCGTAGCCGAAACATTGCCGCACGGTTAAAACCACACAAAAAATATGACTTAATTGTTACACTTTGAAATACATTGTTACATTTGGCGCATTATGAGGAGTTGAAATTGAAAGCTCACCAAACAAACTTGGAAACTAACCTTCCAGTTATGAAAGTAAGATGTGGGAAATTGATGCAATTCAGACGCACATCATATACGTGCCACACGAGTTGAGCCATGTGCGGAAAAGGATTAAAGCGAAACGGGAGAGAGAAAAGTAAACACGCAGTAGAAGCAACAATGATTGATTACATTAGAAAGAGCGAATTAAGTAAAGTGTGATACATGTCAAATTTATGAATTCACATACGATTTTAAAGGTATTTAGAAAAGACATCACTTCAGACAGCAACCCATTAGATATTCGAATAACACACTACTTTTCATTGATAATAATGCCAGTGAGGTACCGAAAAACAATGGAAAAGATCGATCTAAAAAGCCGATTTGATGAGTATTTTGATGTATTTCAGTGAGTATTGCTCCCCTCAAAGGAGAGGAGTAATACTCATTAAAAAGGGGTTATGCTGTTGCTGTGACGACTTTCTTACGCTGATTTTTAGTCATTAAGTGATAAACCACAGGCACAAAGTAGAAAGAAATAAGCGTGGTTAATACCGTTCCGCCAACAATCGCGACCGCGAACGGAGGCCAGAAACCGCCACCAGCGATGATCAATGGCATAAAGCCGCCAACGGTTGTAATCGTGGTCGAGCTGATATGACGAGTACACGACATCACTGCCTCAACGACCGCATCCACATTGCCTGATGAGGCTTGCTTATCGAGTTTCAATTCCGTCAGAATCACGATGGCAGCGTTAATCGCTAAGCCCGCAATCCCAAGCATGGCGATGATCACCGTAAAACCAAACGGATAACCGAAGATCCATACCGACAACAGCCCTAGCCCACCAGCCAGTCCTGCTACCATGAAGATGATGCTACTCATTCGGAACGAGTTAAACGACATCACCACCACCAAAACCATCAATACCACCACGACAGCGACATTCGAGATAAGGCTGTTGACTGAATTGTTACGCTCAGCCGATTCACCACCAAAACCAATCGTATAACCCGATGGCATCTCATAGCTTTCCAATCGTTTTTGGAACTCATTAAGCACGGTTTGAGGCAAGACACCCGCTTCAATGTAACCCTCAATGGTATTGACACGCTGCCCGTTACGACGAGTAATCGCACCACGACTGGTAGTCAGTTCAAGTTCAGCCAAAGTCGACACATTGATGCCCGTTGAGTAGACATCAGAACTGATTGGCAAACGAATATTGCTTAAGTGCGCCAAGTTTTCACGCGCGTCATCCGCCACACGAACACGAATTGGCACCGATTCACTGCCCTCAATCACAGAGCCACTTTCACGGCCTGTCAGCGTAGTTTGCAGCATGCCAGCAAACTGATTGAGTGAGATGCCGTTAAGTTTCGCGGTGTCTTCATCGACCTTCAACCACACCTTAGGCGTACCTGGCTGCAATGTTTCTCGCGTATGAGTCACATGAGGCACACCTGCCAGAATCAAGCGTACATCTTCACCAATCGCTTTTAACGTATCGAGGTTTTTACCATAAACACGCAGCTCAACTGGCGCAGTAAATGGAGGCCCTTGATTAAGCTTTCGCACCAAGATTTGTGCTTCCGGCACCTCGTTATCTAACACCTTTTGAAGTTCTGGAATCAGCGCATTGGCTTGATCAAAGTTCTCTGTTTTCACCATGGCTTGCGAGAAGTAAGGCGCATTATTTTGCCTTGCCTGCAAGTTGTAATAGAAAGATGGGAAGTTTGCGCCCACCAGCCAATCGATACGTTCTACTTCAGGATAACGATGAATGATATCGTCGATTTTTTCAGAGGTATTCTTGGTCGCATAAATGCTCGCTTGCGGCGGCATGTACACCTGAATCTCAAACATGTCTCTATCTGAAGGCGGGAAGAACTGCTCAGTCAGTTGAGACATACTCCAGTAGCCGGTAAACGGAACCAACAACACCAACGCAATAGTAATGATTGGATGCGTGACACCAAAGCGAACAGAAGATGAGAACCAACGTGTTAATGCAGGAATTCTCAAGCCCGTCATATACCAATGGTGCTGCCCTTTCTTATCCACATCACTGAGTTGTTTCGGTAGTAACTTGGTCGCCAAGCCTGCAATTAAGGTATGTGAAATAATGTAAGAACCGATCAACGAGAAAGACACGGTAATCGCAATTCCCCCCACGAACTCACCCGAAGCGCCAGGCATCAGAATGATCGGTGCAAAGGCTAGGACAGTGGTGAGTGTCGAGCCCAGTAACGGTACCCATAAATGCTTCAATGCATTCATGGTCGCTTCAGCGCGCTGCTGCCCTTTCAGGCGATAAGCTTGAATGGTATCAACCATTACCACCGCGTTATCCACCATGATCCCGAGAGCCACAATTAGGCCCGTCACCGACATCTGGTTAATCGGCACACCGGTCATTTTCATGATCGACAGCGTCAGCAATGAAGTTAACGGCAGAGAAATCGCCACTAAGATCGCAGCACGAACACCCAAGGTGACGAACAGTACAATCAAGATCAGACCAAAACCGATCATCAAGCTCTTACCTAAATCGTCTAAGCGAGTCTCGGTATAACCTTGCTGATTAAATAGTACTGTCACCTTAACGTTACTTGGTAACTCTTGCTCAAACTTGCTAATCAGCGCGTTGGCTCGAGACGTCCAGTTATCAACACGCAGATCAGGGTGCATTCTTGCCGCGACAATGACTCCCGGCTCACCATCAATAATGGCAATTTGGTCTTGTGGTTTTTTTTCACCACGTTTCACAGAAGCAATATCTTCCATACGGATGATGTGGCCATTGCTGTCGGTGGCAATTGGGACTTGCTTGATGCGTTCAATGGAATCAAGTTCTGATTCAATCTCTAAACCAAAACGTGAATACGCACTGACCAGTTCACCCGCCGAGTTCTTAGCATCTGCCCCTTCTAACGATTCGGCGATATTGGCACTTGAACGCCCTAGAGCAGCGGCATCGGCCGTACGTAAACTGATTTGAATCTCTTCTTGCGGCATACCGTATTCATCAACGAATTCGGTACCCGACAACGTTCGTAACCGCTTGGCGAGCTCTTTGGCATAACGGCCAAGGGTTAAGCGGTCAGGCTCCCCAGCACCAGACCAAGTCAGAGATGCAATAGTTGTAAAAGCGTAGGTATGGTCACTGTCGAGATCAGGAGAATGCGCACCCGCAGGTAAAATGGATTCGATATCAGATAGCTTGTCACGCGCTTGCGACCAGACGGGTTCGGGCTCAGTGATGGTGTCATTAAGCTCTAGCGTGACAATCGACACGCTCGGCCTTGAGGTTGAGCTCACCAGTTTAACTTCACTCAGCTCACGCAGTTTGTTCTCAATCACCTCAGTGACCAAGGTTTCTACACGTTCGGCACTGGCACCGGGAAAGCTGGTTGTAATGTTTGCATAACGGTTGATGATTACTGGGTCTTCTGCACGAGGCAGTGTCATGAACGCAGAAATACCACTCACCATCAGTAGCGCCGTCATCAAGATGAGCAGTCGAGTATTGGAAATAGTCTCTATGATTTTCATACTATTCCCTATTCAGCAGCAGTGCTTACTGGCTTCACGGTTTGGCCCGGAACCAAGCGATGTAAACCACTCGCAATAACCTGCTCACCATCTTCAATCGCACCACTCACGTACGCTTGTTGATTGTTAGCAAACAACACTTGAACACTTCTACGTTCAACCTTGTTGCCATCGCCAATCACAAAGATATTCCACACACCGCGCAAGCCATCAATCAAACCCGTTAATGGCACCCAGTAACCTTGCTCATCAATCTGTTCATCAAATTTAAGGTACGCAAGTTGACCTTCTAAAACAGACGCTTGTTCGGGGAAAAGATAACGTAAGCCGACACTGCGGGATTGCGTGTCGACCATGGCTCCCGGATTCAACAGCTCCACGGCATAATCTGTACGTCCAACTCGAATGTTAGGGGAAGAAAGTGAGGTGACTTTTTGCATTTGGTGAGCAGGAATACCGATGAAGGCTTCTTTGCCTTCCGATGCCAGCAATGTAAGAGTTGGATTGCCGACATTGACCACATCGCCGAGCGATACAAAACGCGTTGCGATGGTGCCCGAATACGGCGCAAGAATCGTCGATTTAACCAATTTTAGGTCGTTACCTTTTACCGAGGCGTCAATGCGCAGTAAGTTAGCCTGTAACACACGTTGCTCACTGGTTAGTGAATCAATCTCCGCTTCGGCACTGAAGCCTTTCGCTTTCAATGAACGTTGACGTTTTAGGTTCGCCGCAACAAGGCTCAGTTGAGCTTTCACTTCTTCGGCTTGCGCTTTTAGTTGGCTAGATTCAGTCTGCAACAGTTGAGTGTCTAATCGAATCAGGGGCTGACCTTCGGTTACTGTGTCACCGACATCCACCAGAATCTCATTCACTTTACCCGCCAGTTCGAAACCTAAATTAGCTTGCTGACCTGCCTTAACCACACCAACATATTCACGCAGCACTGCATACGATGGAGAGCTTTCCAAAGCGACAGTTTCTACCGTTAAGACTGTCGACGCTGCACTATTCGATTCCGCTGCAGCATTATCTGCATCGGATGCTGTCTCGGCTTGTGTATTTTCACCACACCCGACAAGAAGAGTCGACAACGCCACTGCGACTGCGCTTCCTTTCATCAATTTATACATACTTCCTGTTCCTATGCGGTACTCAATCCTATTCTTTTTTTAGACTAACCAAACCAAACTAGACTGTCTAGTTTGATTGTGTTAAAAATAAGTTTCATCGTTAATGATTGATAAAACCATCACAAAAAGCATAATGCTTAACGCAGAACGAAATGCATTGAACTGAGCAACACCAAGTACCAAGCAATGAGAAACAGCACGTGACTAAAATCATCAAGAGTGAACAGAAGAGATCGCAGATCTTAACCGCAGCAAGCCAGCTTTTCTCTGAGCATGGCTTCAAGATCAATATGGATCAGATAGCCAAAGCGGCGAACGTTTCCAAGCAAACGGTCTACTCTCACTTTAAAAATAAAGACGAACTTTTCGAAACCTGCATGCAAACCAAGTGTGCAGAGCGCGAACTTAGCCCTGCTGCCTTTGATATGAATGCGGCGGTGGGTGATGAGTTGGTGAAATTTGGTGTGAAGTTTCAGGATTTGTTACTTGATGAACAGTCTCGACAAACCTTTCAGAACGCGGTGAGTCAATCCAACACGCACCCAGAAATTGCCTCTATTTATTTAGAAACAGGGCCACAGAAGACCACTAAGTTACTCGCTGATTACTTGCAGACAAAGATAGAGTCTGGCGACTTAACGCTCTCTTCTACAAGCTCGCCAATCATAGCGGCACGTCAACTGTTGCTGATGTTTCATGGTAAGTCGGCGTATTGGTCGTTCTTCGGCCACGATAGCGGCGAGTCAGAAGAAGAAAGGCTTCACTACACTCGTGAATGTGTCGCGCTATTCTTGAACGGCAACCAGCCTCGTTAATAGCTCATAGCTCATAACTCATAACTCATAGTTCATAGTTAAGTTTCTCATAGCACTTAGTTCGCATTCTGGGCTGATTCAAGAAGCAGTTCGTAGAAACGTTTTGCGGCTGGGCCTGTCTTCGCACCTTTCGGCAGAGTCAGATGCAGCGGCACTTGATAGCCACTGCCATTTTCCACGTTCAACACAGTGAGCTTGTCACTTCCTCGGCTATCGACAATATGTTTAGGTAGCCTGCAATACCCTACACCCTGCTCTACCGCTCCAAAGGCGTGGTCAAAATTATCGACCGTAATACGCTGGCTCGACTTCAACCAACCCACATCCTTTTTCTCGCCCAGTTTTTCAACCGAGCCTAAATCTCTCACCACTATTTGTGGTAGCGACGACAACTGGTTGAGCGATATGGATGACACGTTAGCCAACGGGTGCGAACTGGCTACAACGGGCTCCATCTTGGTAAACCCAAAGGCTTCGGCCGAGTAATTGGTAATTGGCAGGTTGATGATGGCAACATCGGCTCGTTCTTGAGTGACCATTTCAGTGGTCTTCGACAAGGATGTTTCAACCACTTGGATTGAAGTGGTGTTGTTCTCTGCCATAAACGCAGCCATCGGCTTATAAAGACGCTCAAGGCAGCATAGGTGATCAACTGCGACCACAATTTCAGATTCCACACCCTTTGCTAACTGCTCACTGATCAGCTCAAGCTCTCGCGCTTGTTCCAGCATGCTGCTCGCCCTACGCAATAAGGCTTTGCCATCTTCCGATAACACTGCCCTTCGACCTTCAACCTGAACCAAAGACACGCCCAATTGATCTTCCAGTTTTCTCAACGCATAAATCAGCGTGGTGTGGCTCTTATTCAATTGCAGTGCCGCCGCCTGAATGCTGCCAGCACGGTCTATCTCATAGAGTGTTTGCCATTGGTCGAGGGTGGTCTTTAATCTCATCGGTCTAAAATCCTGACAGTTAATGGCAATATTATGAACTTTCCTGTCTGTTTTTTACAGGTAATATCTATTTCAACAGGCAATATAAATCTCAACAACAAACGAGAATGGCTTGTTTGTCTTAAACACCTATTTTTCAGCGGATTTTGTTAAACGAAATTTGTTAAACGGAGAAACACCATGAAACTACTGCAAGTTGATTTTGAATTTAACGGCACTTTCGGTGAAGAGATGTCGAACGCACTCGTCGACCTAGCTAAGTCCATCAACAACGAGCCGGGCATGATCTGGAAAATCTGGACAGAAAACCAAACCGAAAAACTGGGCGGTGGTGTCTACCTTTTTGAAGATCAACTCAGTGCTGAGGCTTACTTAGCCATGCATGCCGCTCGCTTGAAAGAGATGGGCGTAGATGAAGTTCGCGGCGTGATTTTTGACGTGAACCAGCCATTAACTACCATTAACAAAGGCCCAATCAACGGCTAATGGAATGAATAAAGAATTAGCGAAAGGCACGAGATAGAGAGATAACAAATGAACAATAAAACGTTTTTAAGCCTACACGGCATCATTTACGCAGGTTTTGCCTTCGCGTTGTTTTTTCTACCAACGGTCATGTGGCCTATGTACGGCGTGGAAATTAATGATAAGTACGCTTATTTTCTCTCTCAACATACCAGTATCTTCCTTGGTGGTATTGCAGCGATAACATGGTTACTGCGAGATATTGAAACGGGAGTCAGTGCCAAGAAACTCATCCAAGGCTTGGTTGTCACCAATATGCTCGGTGCGATCATCACTCTGTATGCCGCTTTCACGGGCATCTTTGTTGGCTTTGGTTGGAGCGACCCAGCGTTCTTCCTTTCGCTATCAGTACTGAGCGTGTTGCAAGTGCGTAAGCAAGACTAACTCTCAGATAATTAAAAAGGCACAGAGAAGTTCATCCTCTGTGCCTTATCAATCATCACTCAATCACTCTAACCAATAACAGCGATCGGTTTATTGGGTATGTTCCACAACGATCAGCTCATCGGTATTGAACCCACGCTCTTTCGACATCGCTTTAAACTTCTCCATCACTTCAGGTGCGACTTCAGGCGTTCTTGCTAGTAGCCATAAGTAATCAGTGTCGGGCCCAGAAACGAAGGCGTATTGGTACCCTTCCTCTTCCAATTCAAATACCACATAGGCACCATAAAACGGACCGAAGAACGACACTTTTAAGTAACCTTGGTCGCTACCTTCAACAAAGTACGCTTTGCCTTCTGCCTCATTCCATTCGCCCTCTTCAGCCGAATAACCGCGGTTAATCACTTTCACGCCGCCATCATCGCGTAGGCTGTATTCAGCGCTCACATTACTTAAGCCACGCTCAAACGAGTGGTCTAAGCGAGCAACTTCGTACCATTTCCCTAAATATCTATCCAATTCAAACTGCTGAACTGGCTTGACGGTTTCTGGCATACCCACGCATCCACCCAACAGAATGACACTCAGCAGCAATAATATTTTCTTCATCCTAACCTCGACTCGATAAATTTATTCGTTATAGATAACTCTATACGTTAACTTTAAAGGAAAGTTCAGTTCTTACTCTGTTAATCAGTGACTTACCTAACATTTATTCGACAAACGTAGGTTTAACTCTTTAGAAATAAAACTTAGATTCAGCCAATCAATTATTCTAACCTTACAATAGACGGGGAAGTTATTAATGTGAATCACTATGAAAATGCACTCAAAACTAAAAGTACGACTATTAAAACAACTCGTTTGTACAATGGGTTTGGCGACATCATTAACAGTCACAGCCTCCGATAGTCGCGTTTTTACTGACGCGATCATTTATGGTCACTATGAATCCAACAGTATCGTCACGCAGAACGGCAAGATTTCTTTCATAGGGAGTGAACAACAAGCACGACAATTTGCTAGCTCTGACGCTGAATTTATCGACCTAAAACAAAACTTCGTCCTTCCAGGATTCATAGACAACCACAACCATGTTTTTGAAGCCGCCTCAGAGCTGGGTGGCACCTGTGAACTCGATTCTGAAGCAACACTCGAAGAGCAAATCCCCTACTTAGAAGCCTGTAAGATCAATGCTGATACCGTTGGCAGAGGTTGGCTAATGGGTTATGGCTTTTCTTTGGAATCGACTCTCGATAGCGATTCTGAATACACACCACTTGAGATCATCGACAGTGTCTTCCCCGATCGACCAGTCGTGATCATGGAGCAGACTTCACATTCAATGTGGGTTAACTCCAAAGCGCTAAAAATCGCCCGAATTAGTCCGCAATCACCAGACCCACAAGGCGGAGCATATTTAAAAGATCCTGCAAGCGGTAAGCTCAATGGCATCTTACTGGACAACGCCGGTGATCAAGTCATGGAAATGACGTGGAACAGTCAAAGCGAGCTCTTTGAGCAGAGCTACCAAGGCTTAATGTACGGCCTTGAAGAAGCGGCTGCCCACGGCATCACCACCATAGGTGACGGTAGAATGTATTGGAAGCGCGGTTGGTATGACGTTTGGCTAGAAGCCGAGCAAAACCAAGATCTCACAGCACGCGTCTCATTGCGTCCTTGGGTTTACCCTTCCATGGCAATGCCTTCTCAGCTCGAGGTATTCGAGAAAATGTATTCCGATAACAAAAGCCGCCTACTACTGGTCGAACAGGTGAAAATGTACAGCGATGGCATCTTCATTAATGGCACAGCAAAAACGCTTGCCCCTTACTTAGATACCTATTTACCAAGCTCTCCTAATGGCTTGAACTACATTCCACCAGCACAGATGAAACAGTGGTTAACGGCCCTAGAAAAAATCGGCTTTAGCGCTCATATACATGCTATTGGTGACGGTGCGGTTCGTGAATCTTTGGATGCAATAGAGAGCGTGCGTAAACAAGGTTCGCAAAAGCCATACACGTTAACCCACGTTGAATTGATCAATGATGAGGACGTTCCACGATTTAAACAACTTGGCGTAACTGCAGATTTTCAAGTCGGCTCTGATTACGTTGCAAGGCATCAACACCAATGGGCGGAAGCTTTCCTTGGCGCCCGCCGTGCTAAAGCCATGATGAACCTCGATGCAATACTCAAAACCGACGCCAATATCACTCTAAGCAGTGACTGGAATGTTCACGACATCAACCCTTTGGTCGGAATCGCAAACAGCTTAATCATGGGCAAAACAGGCCTAACCGATATCTACACAGCCATCGACGCTTACACTCTCAACGCAGCCAAGAGCCTAGGAATTGAAGACGTAACAGGTTCTATTGAAGTTGGGAAGTCTGCAGATTTCGCCATTCTAGATAAAGACATCACCACCTTGTCAGCAAGAGGCATCGCCAAGACTCAAGTATTGATGACTGTACTGCGTGGCGATGTGGTGTATCAAAATGGTGAATAGATTTTACAACCAACAATAAGCAGCATTATTCACCACAAGAAAACAATCATTACATATCATTTTCAGAATGTTAGTTTCCGCAACAGACAGGTTAAATAAAGTAATACAATGCCGCAACTTTTTACAAATAATGAAGTTACACATGAAGAAACATTTAATTTTACTTGCTGCGTTAACGTCTTTACCTGCTGCTGCGAATGACTTCTCTTCTATCTCATTTGGTGCTCAATATGGCATTGATGATGGCCTATCTGACTCAGTAATTGGGCATGCAGAAAGTAGCCTTGGTGGGTACGGTCGTTTATCTTGGAATTTCTACGACCATATCTTTGCTGACTACAACATCAGTTATAGCTCATTTGATGGCCCTAGCTTTCAAAGCCAACATTTTTCAACAACAACCTATGCTTCAACAACAAAGCAAGATTTCGGCATCGGCTACTACTTCGAGTTAGGCTCTTATTCACCTTATATAAAAGTAAACAAGACGTCATTTAAACAAAGCTACAAAGGTACAACCGGAAGCTCTACTCCTGGCAAAAATGGTATAACACCACCTGATATATCTGATGCGAGCTACACCGCGGATGGTTATGGTTTAGAGCTAGGCTCTTTCATTCATATGAGTGAGAATTGGACACTGAAAGTTTTGGGTAGCATTAGTAAGCTTGAAGAGAGCGGTCAGGACATTGACTTATACGAAACGTATGCCATTTCCGATACGAAATTCGGCAGCAATTGGGCTTTTGAAGCAGCTCTCGGCTATCGAAAGCTTAAAGCTCAAGGTGCCGACTTAGGCGAATTCATGCCACAAGTTGGTCTAAAATACGATTTTTAAATCTCTATTTAATAGAGGCTTATAAACTGAATGCTATATAGCTCAGATTTTTAACCTTTTTAATAAAAACACGATTCTGAGTTTTCTGTGGCATCTCTATATGTACATAAACTTCGATAGACCTAAAAGGGTTGGTATTTATTACCAACCCTTTTTCATTTAATACTAAATTAGAATGTTCAAATGAATATGGGTCAGATTATTAATATAAAAATCCGCTCAAACTTTCACACGATTAAATAGCGTAAAATTTGACAAGACGCTCACTGTAACCCAAATTCGCCGGTGTATGGTTAATTTCAACTGTAATATTACCGGACAGTTCGCCATCAGCTTTATACACCGGGCAAGATGCAATATCTGATAAGTATGACTCTTCTGTTGGAGCGCTGAAGTAATAAATTTTTTGTAGATTACATTCACCGACCTTCATACCCAATGCTTCAACTTCCAAGCGTTGACGGTAATAATGCGGACCAATGTCTAGAAGATATTCAGGGCTATGGGTATAGATCTCGCTGGTATAACGCTCAGAAAATTCACTCTCAGCAACGAAGTTTTCATTCTCCATGCTATAAAGAATGTTCAAATGCCAATAGATTAGCTCAGACTCATCACTCGTTGATTGACCCGGTTTTGAATACACACATTGGATCTGACTATGAGGGACTTCCAAGCCTTGATTTGCTTGGATGTTATTGCGAAGCGTATTGATCCCACAACGATGCAAAGTAAAGCCATCTTGCTTCATCGATTCAGTCACTTGATTCATCGATTGGTATTGAACGTAGACACCTTCAGGCGATTCACCGGTGATAACGTTACTATTATCAGCATAAGTAAACGGACTTAGGCAGGCGGTTACAGACACTAACGCTATTGTTTTTTTCATTATTATTTTTCCTTTATGATTGGCGGCAGGAAAATAACTCAAAAACAAAATATGCAATACAGTGCTCATTGATATTTGTGATCTTGGTTAAAGCAATGATTACTTTTATGAATATTAAAGTTTGGTGTCGGGTATATTTTTATATAAAAAGGATTAAACGCCTCAAAAAAATTATGGATTTATATTAATAGAATTACCTTATAACAATTAAGGAAATAGTATTTACTATTAACATATTAGATATTTAAAACTATCAAATATCACCACCATCTCCATTTTTATTAATCATTCTGTTTAATTATAATAATCAAAAGCGAGCCTAACCGACTCGCCTTTATTATGAATGTCGTAAACTGACTTCTCGTTTATTATTGGGACTCTGACAACAACAGGGATAATCCGGAAAAACTTCGGAACGCGTTAATCATGATATAGAGGTCCTCATCCGCCATAGGCACCTCGCAGCTTTCAAAGTTGCCTGAGCGATAAGGTCGGCAATCGTAAGTACTTTTCGTTGGTTGCGCGCCAGAACGAATATAGAGATCGGCGTCACCCACTCCTTGCTTGATAGTTGCAGTTACATCACTGGTACGGTTTGCGGCTTTGAGCACAAACAGTTTTTGTTGGCCGGACGTCGCGGCGAGATCGGTTATTAGGCTTCCTAAAGTCACTTCTGGGATCTCATTCTTAGGCTCACCAACTGAGCCGTTAGGTAGCTCGTCATTGAAATACGAAGCCACTAATGGCCAAATTTTACTGATTTTTACGCCTTGGTTTTCGCAGCCTCCGAAATGATGCAAAGCAATGGCTTTGTTGTTATCGGTTCGCAGAACAGGTGACCCAGACGAGCCTCCAATCGTGTCACAGAAATAGCCAGTATCCGTATTTAATCCTCGCCCATTCGCTGAAGCCACATCGATCTGACACAATCCTGAACCATTTTGATCACTCTCAATAGCGAGCTCTTTCGGCTTACCCGCCCCGTGTTGAGGAATGTAGATACCATCGCCAAAGATTGGCTCTTGAGCATCCAAGCCTAGATAACCAAACGACTCAATTTTTGAAAAATCATCAACGGTGAAAAGTGTGTAATCCAAATCATAATTGGTGCTGAGTATCTTACTTCCCATGACTTTAACCGTGGTGGCCATAGAGCCGTCACAAGTACGGCGCTGATAGTTAAACCATACCTCTGTATTTCTCAGTTCTGATTCTGATGCGACACAGTGGTTATTGGTGAACATATGGTTATTTGGCCCAACTCGCCAAGCGGTACACAAACTACGTCCATTGATTAATAGCCTTGCAACGGGTGTTGTCCAAGCCACCTTACCTGGATGAGACTCTTCCCAACAGGCAACATCTCTGCGCTCGTTAACGCCACATGTCGATAGTGTTGCCAATGCCTCCTCATCTGCACTCTTACCCGCCATGTAGTAGTCTATCTCGAATTCAGGGTATTGGCCGTTTGCGTTTGGCATCGCCTCAATCAACATGGTGTCACCTGAAATAGACTGAGCAAACCAATCTGTCTGACTCTCATGATATTCAACACCCTCATCACTGGTGCTCGAACTCAAGCGCAACAGGCTACCTTTGGGTATAACAAGCGAATTGAAATGAAGCTTAATGAATGACGCGCTCGCGTGTTCAATTTGCTGCGTGTATCGATCGCCCGATGTTTCAGTCAACGTTTGATGTGACAGTTGATACATCACTTCATCAGCAATAACAGGTAGGTGTGGTTGAATCGAAAGCTGTGGCTGAACTAGGAGCTGTGGTTGCGCATTTACGAACGAAGAAAATAGACATGTTGTCGCTAACCCAAGGTTAGATAAGATTACTTTCATTAGATTTCCTATATCGATTTGTAGTGTTCCCTCCACAAACATATGCGCTAATAAACAATATGACACAAAATGCATATTTTATTTTCAGTAAAGAAATCTCAACACCTAAAGTACACTCTAATATTCAACAAGATAGAAATAATTAGTATTGATTCACACCACTCTGACTGTACAAATTGGTGTGCGACTTGAACACAAAAAGAATCATGGGTAAGCAGCGTATTTTGCTATTCTGAAGATAGTTTCGGCAGAGCTATACTCTTCATATAGTCAATAGAGAAAGCCTTGAACTGCCACACTTAAAACTGCGTGGATTATTAAATAAGTAAGAAATCGATAAATGGAATGCAGGTAAACAGAAACCAAAAAGGGCTAGCAAAACTGCTAACCCTTCTCAGTTGAGAGTTCGTTTCAAACTCCCGATTTCTATTCAACTTTCGCTTACGCTGTCTTTTCATTCAAGTTTGCGTCTTGCTTATCATCAAGAGCAAAGTAGATCTTCGATACAATCACTTCGGCAATCAGAATCGTAAATACCACAGCAAAGAACGCAACCACACCATTCCAAGGACCAGTAAAGCTCACCTTCTCACCGAACAACAAGTTAATCGCTTCTAGCATCACGAATTTTGAACCCACTAAAATGATTCAAGTGGTGATTGCTCGGTAAACCTTAGGTGCGGTGCCCGGCTTGCTTTTGAAGTGCTCAGCAATCTTGTGCTCTAAACCAATAGAGAGCTTCAACAACAACTGCAACAACAACGCCGCAATCAAAGAGATAGTGAAAGATTCAATGTTTACAAAGTCCCAGTACTCATCAAAGAAGTTAAGAACCACTAAGTCCACCAGCACAGCTAACGTGTAACCAACGAATAGACGTTGTGGTGTATTGAATCCGTAAACTTTGTCTGATTTAGTCATTCTGTTTCTCTCTAATTGGATAAGTAACCTCGATTTGAAATACATCTTAGCGTTCGAATCGAAGCAAAACTTACCATTTGATGACACCACAACCATTCCATTCGAAATTATTAGTTTTTATCGATTCATCATTTCTCACACCAATAATTCGCTTCCCTCTATAAAGCAATTTTCAAAAATATAGAAATGCACCAAAAGATAACTCTCATCATTGCTTGTCACCAAATGGCCATTTTTCAAATACTGCCCGCCATAAGATAACTCCATCAGCGACACACTCTCATTTCCAAAAGGTGCAGACTATGAAAAAGCTAATCACTAACGCGAACGTATTTAACGGTGTTGATAACAACCTAATCAAGAACGTATCAATTCTTATTGAAGACAACTTGATTACACAAATTGGCGAGGTTGATACAACGTTAGCGGATGAAATTATCGATGCTCAGGGTGGCACGGTAATGCCAGGTTTGATTGATGCGCACGTTCATATCACGCTATCTGCACCTTTCAATGTGATTGATACCATGACACGTGAAGAAGTGGCGATTCGCTCGGCGAAGATTTCAGAAGAGATGCTGATGCGCGGCTTTACCACCATTCGTGATGTAGCGGGTAACACGCTTGGCCTTAAGAAAAGTATCGATAACGGCTACGCGACTGGTCCACGTATTCTTCCTTCAATGGCGGCAATTTCACAAACCAGCGGTCACTCAGATTACCGCCAAAACCAAGCTCAAGAACGTTTAGCGAATGGACACGAAGACTCGCCAATGATGAAGCTAGGCGCGATGCGAGTGGCCGATGGTCGTTCAGAAGTATTGAAAGCAGTACGTGAACAACTGTTTATGGGCGCGTCGCAAATCAAGATCATGGCCGGTGGTGGTGCATCATCGACCTTCGACCCACTAGACACATTGCAATTTACTTCTGACGAAATGGAAGCCGCTGTACAAGCCGCTTCAGATTACGGTACTTATGTTGCCGCGCACATCCATACTTCCGATGCGATGCGCAGAGCAGCTGAAGCGGGCGTCATGTCTTTCGAACACGCTACCATCATGGATGACGAGATCGCCGAGATCATCAAAGAGAAAGGTATTTGGGTGATCCCGTCTTACTTTACTTCTTCATTGATTGCAGAGCGTAAGATCCCTCTGCCAAACGAAGAGACATACCGCAAGACAGAGCGCGTGGGTAAAGCCATGTTCAAGTCAGCAGAGTTGATTAAGAAATACGACATTCGAAACATCGCCTTTGGTACCGATTGTGTCGGCGAAACCAATGTGCATGCCACTCAGCTGAATGAACTCGGTGCGATTGAACAAGTGTTCGATACCATCACTGCACTTCGTATGGCGACATCAAATTGTGGACGCTTGTTCGAAATGTCGACTTACCAACACCCTTACCAAGAAGGCAAACTAGGCCAAATCGTTGAAGGGGCATATGCCGACCTATTGATCATCGACGGTAACCCACTGGAAGGCGTGGCATGTGTTGCTAACACCGATACACAGAAACTGATCATGAAAGACGGCAAAGTGTATAAAAACACGCTTTAGTGCTCAAATTACTCACTGTGTAACTAAACCTCCAAGGCAAGCAAGCGACCTTTTTAGTCGCTTGCTTGCCTTTTTGTTAAGCGTTGTTTTATTGCTACTATTAAACACAGACTATTGATTCAATGATGGAACGAGTCGATTTAAGGATGAAATTGAATGAAGCTATTACTTACTGCACTATTTTTCAGTTCAGCCCTGTTACTCAGTTCAGTGCTATCAGGTTGCAGTAACTTTAGAAACCTATCCCATGAGATAGATGCGATCGACTCCATTACCAACCAATACCAACTCATTTTGAGCCAACCCGCCTCAGGTTCGGCCGTGGTGATTGAGCAAATCAAAGACATCAATAAAAGCGAAGTGGATGGTTACGACGGAATAATCGCTAGTGACCGTATCGACTTACAGCTATCGAACAACATCCATTACCTACTTGTCTTTAAAGATAAAAATCAAGACTTAACCCTACAAGCAGACGAAGCATTCAGTGTCATTAACCTTCGTAACCATCAAGACAAATCCACAATAGAAGTATCCCTAGAAGTTAATGAAAATGAAGTCCCAAGCGCCTTTGTTGATCGCTCATTATCCTCACTACTGAAAATTGAGTTAGACCTCGTCGACATAGGCACCGTGGTGGATCTATCGGATCCCCCTTTTGAGACAGGCAATGCAAAACTCGGTATGTGGCAGCCACTCACATTCTTACTTGAAGACAAAGCCGGACTCTATTTTCTATCTGAATATGACCCAAATAAAATCCCGATCTTGTTTGTGCATGGCATCAACGCCACTGCGTTAGATTTTGCCCCACTGATTGAAAAAGTCGACCAATCTAAATATCAGATCTGGGTCTTTAACTATCCTTCAGGCTTGTCTCTGGCATTGAACTCCAAAGGCCTGAATAACCTCATGCACACGGTGTTAACGGAATACAAAATTCAACAATTACATGTTGTGGCACATAGTATGGGCGGGTTGGTGGCCACCAACAGTCTTCGTCAGTGCCGTATCGGTCAGCTGTGTGATTTTGTTAGCAGCATCACCACTATCTCTTCCCCTTTCGGCGGTGTTGCTTCAGCGAAGCAAGGCATAGAGTACTCCCCTGTCGTGATGCCAGCTTGGGTAGATCTAAACCCCGACGGCCAATTTATCGCTGACTTATTTTCTGAACACGATGAAAACCACACCCCACATTTTCTCGCGTTTGGCTATAACTCAGGTGAGCTGTTCAATACCAAAAGCAACGATGGTGTGATCAATTTATCAAGCCAGTTATCACGACCTGCCCAATTGAATGCGGACCAAATTCGTGGTTACAACGAAAACCATCTGAGTATTTTGAATAATGATGATCTGTTTGAAGATCTGTCCGAGTTTTGGTTAAGAGCAGAACAAGAAAATTGATCTACCTTTAGGCGCATTAGACGGCGTGGGTGAATCGACTTCAAGCATCTCTGACCCTTACGCAAGTGAGCGAATGTGGGGACACCCTAGCGAGCAAGTTTAAGGTAATCAGATACGAAAAATGGAACGCTCAGACGTTCCATTTTTTTGGGTAAACCGAAATACTCTAAGTCAAAAAATCGAGCTAAGATATCTTAGCTCGATTATGTTTACGCTGCATCTTGGAGTCTTAAGCTTTCATAATAGTCTTCTGCGGTAGCCGTCATTTTAAACTCAGCTTCAAAGCCAGCAATTTTTTCTACAGCTTCTTGTATAGATTCCAAATCAACTTGGAAAAACTCTTTGCGGGTATTAACCGCGTTTACACGTTGAGTATGAAACTCTCTATGTAAAGCCGCCTCTAAAGCAGGAGCATCATCGGCATAAATCATAGCGTGGACATCAAAAGAGAATGGTACACTTGCATCCCCTAGTTCTTTAACGCGATCCATTGGCTCAAGTCTTCTCGTTAAACCAATTTTATAGACATCTTCACCAAATGAGCCGATGTTACTAATCACGTAAACATGCCCTTTTCTAGTTTGTTCAGCCATGCTCTTAGCTCGTTGTTCTTTAGATTCAGCTTCTTCGAGTCGAGTTTGCAGCTCTGCTATTCGACGCTCCATAAGCTCTTTCTCTTCATCTGAAGCATCATTTAATTCTTCACGTGCCTTTTCAAGCATCTTGCGATACATCTTTTCTTCTTTTTCAGCATCAGCAATTGCTTTTTGGAACTCCTTTATAGCTCGCTGTTCTTCACGAATCTGCTCTTTAATTAATTTCTGTTCAACTTGCTCTTCTTCTTTCTTGAGCATGTATTGATATTGGAGCTTGCACTCCTCAAATTTTAATTCGATATAATCCAAATTAAAGCCGCATTCAAAAGTAGCACAAAGTTTTTCAATATTATTAGCTAGCTTCTCTATGCGTTCTAATGTTCGAGCAAAGCTACTTGGCGACACTTTTCCTATTAAGAAGTCACATTCTGAATTAAACGCTGTCAGCATTAACTTAACTTGTGCATCTAGGATTTTTCTATTGTAAGCAGTATCATTAGAGATAACCGTGTAGCTTGGATAAATAATCGCAGTTTTATCTTTGATCATCTCTTTTTGTGATTGCCTAACTTCCTTAATTTCTTCAGCAAAGCGAACTGACGTCTCGTACAAATATTGTGGCATTTCAAAATGACCACATGAAGTGTACTCATCAATTCGAGAATATAAGTCAAGCTTACCCATGAGTTCATCAAGAGCCTTAGTATTCATCTCAAATGAAGATTTACTATCTTCGATACCTAGTTCCACAGCTTCAAGTTCTTTTGTTTTTTGAGCTAAACTCTCAGCAATTGTATTCTCATTTTTCTGAAGAGCCCTCAACGATTCAGTCTCATTGAATATAGAATCTAGTTCTCTCGCTGCTTGTTCAGATTCAGTCTTCACCACATGTAGTTCGTTTTTTATGAGCTTAAGTGCCTCATCGATTGACTTATATTCCGCTACTTTTTTGTTGGCACTATTTTTAGTTAGGATATAGGTCAAGATAATTAACACTGCGGCGGAAACGACAACTATTAGTAAATTATTATCCATTTACTTTAAAACCTCTTTGACAAATTGTTTTCTTAATGAAGATCGTTCAAGACAGCGATCGTTGTATTCATCTTTCGCTTCAACCAAGGACTCTTTAAACGCTCTTTTTACTTCTGAGGCTCTCTTTTTCTCAGTTCGTTCAACGTCTTTTAACCGGCGTATCCTTTCACGCTCAACTCGTAATTCTTCACGTTCAGCTGCTTTACGGCGCTTTTCAGATTCCCGTATAGAACGCTTGTTTGCTTTATCTATAGCTTTAACAACTCTAATCGCTGTTCTTAAACCACTACCACGTCTAGCCAAAACTTCACCGTATACCATATAGATGTTGATGACCGAACATTAACACAAATGGACATTTAATCTTTAATACACATCAAGTTTGATATTTGGGCAAGATAAACAACATGGACCCATTATCAAATTAACGTGATTGCTCACACTATAATAATGTGTGGTTTTAGCTCTCCCCAGAACAAAAAGGGACTGGTATATCTACCAATCCCTCCTCCAAACTCTCTTATTACTTACAAACTCTCAATTGCCTTTTGAACCGCTGGGCCAATCTGACGCTTGCGAGAAGTGACGCCTTCCAGAGTTAGCATGTCGCTGGTTGGTTCAGCGTTGAAAGCCGACTTGATGACTTGATAATCGCTTTCGTCCACCCACAATAGGTTCGCTTCTTTGTTCTTGGTATCTGTGATTGAGAAGAACAGATGATCTAAGCCGTTCTCTTCTTTATAAGACTTCATTGCCGCCAAAAGCTCGTCTTTACGGTCAATCAGTTGTTGAGCGGTTAGCGTTTCAGCGACACCGATGCCCACCTGTTTGCCACCATATTTAAAGTTTTTGTAATCCAGAGTCAGAATGGTTTCAGAAGAAAGGTGGCTAAGGTCTGATTTAGCAATCAACATTTGTTGGCCGAAACCTTCGATATCCGAAATGCCTGCAACCTTCGCCAACTTCTCTGCATATTCACGATCATGCTCAGTGGTGGTTGACGATTGGAATACCACAGTATCAGAGAGAATCGCGCCTAAGCCGACACAAGCAAGGTGCTTAGGTAAAGTCACATCGAGCTTTTCAGCGTTATCAGCCAAAATAGTGGCAGCTGAACCCCAACCTCGGATATCCATCTCGACAATTTGTGGGGTGTTAATCGGTGAGCCACCAATAGCGTGATGATCAACCACAGCAACAATGGATGATTGATCGATGGTTGGCGCTAGTTGAGTCACTTGGTTGAAGTCCACCAGCCCTACTCGATATGAAGAGTAATCTGTCTCTATACGTGGTGATTCCGCATTACAGTAGTTCAAGATAAACGTCGATTCAGGGTTGATAGGCTCAGGCACTGTCGCCGTACCACCATAGACATGAGCCGCAAGCATCGCAGACATAACAGTGTCGCTATCTGGGCTAAGATGCCCGGTCCATACGAGATCTTCACTGTTTTCATTGGCAGATTGTTGCAAACTAAAAGCAAAACTTGCTGAACTGAAATACATGATTACGGCGGCAACGACAGGTGTTAGCTTCACGGGTATTTCCTTATTTGGATTCGTTTTAGAACTCCATACGCTAGCCCTCAAAAATTTCAGAATCGTGTCAGCTATGTTTCAGATTTACTTCAATCAGTAACGAAATGTAATTCCCCTACCCTTTCCCATTGTTAGCCAAGCTACACATGATTTGGGATTAGGTCAGCTTTTCATTATTTCACAATGAATTTTAATGAAACTCAGTGAAATCAAATTTAAGCCACTGATTTAAATTAAGGAAAAACACGTAAGCCAAATACTAAAAATTAGAGAATCTTATCGGAATTTGATTAGAAGAAAGCACAAAAAAGGCTGCGAAAGCAGCCTTTATAGTATATGTATGAATGTTATGCTCTTGCACTTCAAACGGAAAACCGAATGCTAAATAGGTTTAGCTTGAACAGTTAGCCTCTGACAAATCAGATTCAGACATACCACATTCCGTTTTATGAGTGCCGTCTTTATAATTTGTGAGACGTTCCCAGCCCCCATCACTATTATGGCTAGTCATCACTTGAGTCGGATTTTCTCTAAACTCATTTTTCACGCGAGACCAGGAATCCGCACCATGCCCTTCTTCACTATAGAAGTCGGTATCAATCACATTACGAACAGGAGTTAAATCTGATGCAGTGATAGTGTCTGTGACGCCAATCAGGTGACTGAACCCGCTATCGTTGCCATCGTCATAACTGTGCTCTGAATAACTAGTAAGATCAGAACCATCATAATCTTTCGTAACTAAAGCCTGAACCGTGAAAGTATTACTTAAAATAAGGCTACTACAATCACTCCAGTCTCCAGCTTGGCCATATACGGTGTTACGAACCCCTGACGAATCCTGAGAGATAGTCTCCAGCCATTCACTCACAGAGCAATAGTAGTCACTGCTGGCCATATCCATAGATATCGTTTTTTCAATATTAACGCCATCTCGAACCGTTGTTTCCATTGAGTGCCTATCATGAAGCTGAACTTTACTATTGAGATCATCAGACATTACATGAGTTTCTGACTCAGAGTTACCGTTAGACATTTGCACGAATTGGTAGCGATACCAGACATCCTTATAGTTGTTATTAGAACTATCCCATTTGCCCATGAAGTATTCGACCCAAGCAAAGTCTGCTTCTGGGTATTGATTGATTAGTTCCCGTGTATCTGCGTATGACTTTTGTAATCCGGGAACAATATCTTGAGCAATTTGATGCACTTCATCATTACTAGACTCAATATAATCACCATACAATTCATCTACTGTGATGTTGTAGCGACGAGCAACGTGAAGTTCTTGCTCAGTTAGACGTTCAGCTATGTCGTCTCTCAGCTCTTGTTCTTCTAGCAAAGACTCACAAGAAAGCTCCTGAGAAGTACTTTCGCGTAACTCTTTTTCTACTTCATTCCAAACCACAGAGGTTAATGGTGTTAAGTTGTATAGCTCTTCATCTGTACTCAACGCATATTGAGGAGGTATTACCATCGTATAAGCGTCTTCAATTGGAGTATCAGGAAAATCAGTATCGATAGCACCTTCCGGAACATCTACCACAATAGGAACGTATTGCGCGCACTCACGATAAGTTGATGGTATATCTAAACTAAAATCGCCCTGTTCTTTAGTGACAACACTAGGTTCATTGGCATCCAACTCATTATTGAAATTCAGGTCGAGATAAACCGTAGCCCCAATAATATAGCCATCAATAACCTTCCCTGAAATAGAAGAAATATTGGAATCTCCTCCACTGTTGTCACTACCGCTACTCCCACCGCAACCAACTAAGCCAACGGCAAGCCCACAAAGCATAAGCTTCTTCATTTTCATTTCGATCGACACCTAACGGTTAATATTGTTATTGTTATTGTTTTCAAAGTAGGTTGACACTTACTCGTGAAGCAATATATAGATTTTCAATACAACCATATGATGTATTGATCACATCGCGATAAAAATGAATGTAACTTTATCTAGTGCAATTATCTTTTATTAATCATCTATTCCTTACTACTTGAAACAAAGTTAAGAATGGCCCTAAACAAAAAAGATCGGTATCTCTACCAATCCTTAAGTTTCACTAACCAGTTCAGGCTCAGAGGCAATTAGTGTTTGTACCTGAAGGTATTGCTGTCATCAACAATCTCGATTTTGACAGGCAAGGTGCCCTGCTTAACATTGCCGATTTTTGCAAATGCCTTGTGCGAAAGGTCGATAACTCGGCCTTTTACGTAAGGGCCTCGGTCATTAATTTTCACATCGACCGACTTGTTATTGTCTGTATTGGTCACTCTCACGATAGTGCCGAAGGGTAAGGTTTTATGAGCCGCAGTATTCGCATTAATATTATACGTCTCACCACTTGCTGTGAGCCTTCCATGGAATTTATCGCCATACCAAGAAGCTTTACCAGCAAGAGCATGTGACTTGGCATATTCCTTTGTTTTGGAACTGCCGACAGCCGACGTTGAGGTGCATCCAGCTAATATCATAAGAATAAGAGCAGTAAAGATAATATGTGATTTTTTCATGTAATTTGGGGGCGCTAATCTGTGCATTTTTCTCTATTTTCGTTGTTATTGGTTAGCAATATAATGCTGAGTATAGTCACGGCTCAGCCAAGGCTACCATTCGGTATGATGGCGCAATGTTTTCATGAACAACGCTTTATTTCGTCATATTCATGAAAGGTTTTATCTTAGAAACGTCAAATTTAACAACACCTTAAATCTGTATCTTTCTTGAATACTTGATGTAGATAAGTCACCCAGCCAATCATCCAAACACAAAAAAGGATTGGTATCTCTACCAATCCTCTTTGGGGGTGTTTCGGTTTTCTACCTTATGCAAGGCAGTAACGCGATTACTCGTAATCTGTCGCGTACGTATCTTCGTATGAGTGAGAGTAGAATTCGAATAGGTTGCCAAACGGGTCTTCTAGGTAAACCATTTGTGCTTGTTTTAGTTCGTCTTCTGGGTGGTAACGGTGAATATCCATACGTACTTTACCGCCAAACTCTTCTACACGTTTGATAGCTGAATCAAACTGCTCTTTTGGAAGCTGTAGACAGAAGTGGAAGATACCTAGACGAGAGAAATCAACGTTATGACGCTCTTCACGGTCAACCATTTCGAACAGTTCAACACCGATACCATCAGATGTTACTAGGTGTGCGATGTTGAAGCCTTTGAAGCCTTCGCCAAATACAGCAATACACATACGGCCGATTGCTGATTCGCGCTCTTCCATCACTTTAGTGTTGTTCATCACAACTCTTAGACCTAGAGCCTTTGTGTAAAACTCTACTGCTTGGTCCATGTCGCCTACCATGATGCCTACGTGATTCATTTTCATAACTTGCTCCAAATTCGTTTTTAATTCTGTGCTTTCCGAAGATTAGCTTCGGTGTTTCGTTTCGATGGAGAGAGTATATGGAGATGCGACGATTAACTGAAATTATCATAAATTATATTAATGATAATTTTTTGTTATTTACAATTTGGTATAACAACTCAACTCAACTCAACTCGCGTAAAGAAACCGTACTTCCCCTTACCTAAATAGAGAGCAACCTAAAAAGCATAGCTACTCAAATTGGGGGTGCTGATGTTTGATGGCTTTTGTTAATAGTTTTTGTTGATAGCTTTTACCGATAGTCCTTTCCTTTCAAAGATAGGATTCGCCTATTGAATCTATAGAAATGTCCGATTTCACTAATTTTCGGTGGCAATGCAATATATCTACATCGACGCGGGATAGCGTTAAACACTACAAATTAGAAAGAGAGTCAAATCATGATCAACACAGAAATCAAACCATTCAACGCAACAGCATTCAAAAACGGCGAATTCGTAGAAATCACTGAGCAAGACGTTAAAGGCAAGTGGGCTGTATTCTTCTTCTACCCAGCAGACTTCACGTTTGTATGTCCAACTGAGCTAGTTGACCTACAAGAAAAATACGCAGAGCTTCAATCTCGCGGCGTAGAAGTTTACTCAGTATCAACTGACACGCACTTCTCTCACAAAGCATGGCACGATACTTCTGACAAAATCGGCACTATCGAATACTTCATGGTAGGTGACCAAACTGGCAACATCACAAACAACTTCAACGTTATGCGTGAAGGTCAAGGCCTAGCAGACCGTGCTACGTTCCTAATCGACCCAGAAGGCGTTATCCAAGCAATGGAAATTACTGCTGAAGGTATCGGCCGTGACGCTGAAGACCTACTACGCAAAGTTAAAGCAGCACAATACGTAGCCGCTAACCCAGGTGAAGTTTGCCCAGCAAAATGGAAAGAAGGCGAAGAGACACTAGCACCATCTCTAGACCTAGTAGGTAAGATTTAATCTAAGCCTAGCTAACAAGAATAGCTAAAAAGAACAAATAAAACGGTTCTACAGGCGCGCTTCGGCCTCCCTCCTAAAGGGCAGTTGCGCGCCACCCTTTCAAAGCATCAACACCACAATATTTGCCGACTTGCGCCCCTTTTTTATTTTCCTTTTTCAGCAAGAAGGTATTGGTCAATACCAAGACACAGAATTTAAGAGCAGGCACGATTATGTTAGATCAAGCAATGAAGCAGCAGCTAAAAGCATACCTAGAAAACCTAAAAACCAATGTTCAGTTAGTGCTGAGCCTTGATGACAGCGATACCGCAAACAAACTTCAAGACCTAGCGAATGATATCGCCTCTCTCACAGATAAAATTGAAGTGACTCGAGATGATAGCGCAAGCACTCGCCGCCCTATCATGCAGGTCGTGAACCAAGAGAAAGGCACCGCGATCGGTTTTGCCGGTTTGCCAATGGGTCACGAATTTACGTCACTGGTTCTAGCACTGCTTCACAGTGGTGATCACCCTATCAAGCTTGAAGCTGACGTAATCGAACAAATTAAAGAGCTCGACCAAGAGCTTAATGTAGAGATTTTTATCTCACTATCGTGCCAAAACTGTCCGGAAGTGGTTCAGGCATTCAACATGATGTCGGCGATTAACCCTCTGGTTAAGACAACAATGATTGATGGCGCAGCATTCCAAGACGAAGTGAAGTCTCGCGACATCATGGCAGTACCAAGTGTATTCGTTAATGGTGAGCTATTTGGTCAAGGTCGTATGTCACTGGCAGAGATCCTGAACAAGGTTGATTCAGGTGCAGCGGAAAAGAAAGCGGCTAATCTAAACCAACAAGCACCCTTTGATGTATTGGTTGTAGGCGGCGGCCCTGCAGGTTCTTCAGCAGCAATTTATGCGGCACGTAAAGGCATTCGCACAGGTGTGGTTGCTGACCGATTCGGTGGTCAAGTAATGGATACAATGGCGATTGAGAACTTTATCTCAGTGAAAGCGACAACGGGTCCTAAGCTAGTGGCTAGCCTGGAAGAGCACGTAAAAGAGTACGGTGTTGAAGTAATGACTGAGCAGCGCGCTGCCAACATCATTGCTGCAGAAGACACGGAAGATGGCTACATCCACGTTGAGCTAGAGAGCGGCGCAACACTGCGAGCTCGCACTGTCATCACAAGTACGGGTGCACGTTGGCGTGAAATGAACGTTCCAGGCGAGCAAGAGTACCGCAACAAAGGCGTTGCTTACTGCCCACACTGTGACGGCCCACTGTTCAAAGGTAAGAAAACAGCGGTTATCGGTGGCGGTAACTCAGGTATTGAAGCCGCTATTGACCTAGCAGGTATCGTGGAACACGTAACCGTACTTGAATTTGCAGACACGCTACGCGCTGACCAAGTACTTATCGACAAAGCGAACGCAACGCCAAACATCGAAATCATTAAGATGGCTCAAACGACACAAGTGTTGGGTGATGGCAACCGCGTAACCGGTCTGGAATACAAAGACCGCAACACCGATGAGCTGAAACAGATTGAACTCGCGGGTATCTTTGTTCAAATCGGCCTAATGCCAAACAGCGAATGGTTGAAGGGAACGAAGGTAGAACTATCACCACGCGGTGAGATTGAGATTAACGCTCATGGTGCAACATCAATGAAAGGTGTATTTGCAGCGGGTGACGTAACAACCGTACCTTACAAACAGATCATCATCGCGATGGGTGAAGGTGCCAAAGCAAGTTTAGGTGCATTTGACCACCTAATCCGTAACTCAGCTCCAGTTAAAGAGGCTGAAACCGCTTAATCTTAAAACTTAAAAGCTTCTAGGCATAAAAGCTTTTAACTCAAGTTCCTTAAATATTTGTTAACTTAATTCTTTACTGTTAACGACTTAGTCGACATTTAGACACCACTCCTATGGATTTAGGAGTGGTTTTTTTCTTTCTGAACTATGCCGGTTGATAAAGCATGAAAGCAACAACAAGCGCGAGACTTCCACCCAAGCAACGGTTCACAAACATCATCTGTTTTGGTGATTGAAGCAATTTTTTAAGCATGGTGCCGCAATACGCCCACACCAACATGCACGGTACACCCGTGATCACCATACCCGCGATAATGGTCACCACTTGAATCAGGTAGTCCGCGTTCGGGGTGATGAACTGTGAAAACACAGTTAATGAAGCAATCCAACCTTTAGGGTTTAACACCTGCACCAGCACGCCTGACATAAAGCCCGAGCGATTGTCGGTGGTGCTTTCTTCGATTTGCATATTCGCAATCGACCACGCCATGAACAGCAAATAGGCCGCACCCACGTATTTCAAAATGTTGTATAGCTCTGGGTAAAGGGTAAATAGGCTCACCAAACCGACACTGGAACCCGCCAGTACGATGATGATGCCAACAGCGTTTCCAGAGATAAAAGGTAAAGTCGCAGCAAACCCATAACGACTTGAAATCCCAAGTAATGCGATATTGCCTGCCCCAGGTGTAATTGCAATTGATGTTGAAAATAGCAAGAACGCCAGCATTAATTGAGAGCTCATTTCCTCTCACTCCTAATAAGTAAAGTATTTATAGGGAGAGAGTTTACAGATTCGACTAGGAATTAAATTGCTATATAGGCTAATATTAACCCAAATTTGAGCAAGACTTTTCCAAAATAGCCATGAAACAGAAAGAATCCACCAAAGAAGTGTTAGATGACACAGATATCGCCATCTTAGGACATATCCAACAAGACGGGCGCATGAGTAACAGTAAACTCGCCGAGAAGGTAAACCTCAGCGAAACCCCATGCTGGCGCCGTTGGAAACGCATGGAAGAGACGGGTTATATCGATGGTTACGCAGCGAAGCTAAACCGCAAAAAGCTGGGTTTTCATGTAGCAGGCTTTACTCTTGTGACCTTGGGTAACCACGAAGTTGAAAACACAGAACCGTTCGAAGAGTTTGTCGCCGTTACCGATTGGATTCCGATGTGTCACTGCATTGCTGGCGGTGCCGACTATATGGTGCAAGTGTTAGCAAAAGATTTGGAAGAGTACTTTGAGCGTATTAGCTCAATAAGACGAGTAAAAGGCGTGAGTGCGATTCAATCCAACATCTCAGTGAAAGAACTAAAAAACAGCTATCAGCTTCCTCTTGAGGACTAGTTCACTTCTCCTGACTGCCCTGTTCTTTCAGCAAAACAAAAGCCCAGCTCCCTAGATTTCTAAAACTTAGGGGCTGGGCTTTGTTTATTTAGGTTCTAGGAAATGAGCATACGTTAATTCCCCACACCACCGGTTTTCTCAGCCGGAGATTCTGGTGTGACTGGCGGCCACTCTTCGAAGGTTGCTAAGTGTTGCTGAATAGCGGCTTGAGCAGGGCCAAATGCCCACATTTTCTGTCCCATCCATTTCAAGTACATTCCAGACTCTTCAGCTGCTCGCTCGTAAGGATCACGACGCAGGTTGAACAATAGTGGTGCGTTAAGTTCTTCTTTCGGGCCACTCCAACCGTGATTCTGAACCACGAAGTGTGCCTTCCAATCTCCTACTCGAACGGCTTGTAGCTTATCTCGCTCGTAATAGTAAATCTCTTTACGGTTCGACTCGCCTTTTTCCGTCAACATATCGACTTGGTTGTAACCATCGAGATGCGCTTTAAAGCCATCGTGACCTTTCAGCATTTTCTCTTTCAGGTCTGTTGGACCACCCGCCGCTGCAATCAATGTTGGTAACCAATCCATATCATCAAAGATGCCATTACCGACACTGCCAGCTGGGATTTTGCCCGGCCAACTCACCAATGCAGGAGCACGAACACCACCTTCCCATGTTGTGCCTTTTTCGCCATGGAATGGTGTCATACCGCCATCTGGCCATGTCATGATTTCTGGGCCATTATCGGCCGTGAAAATGATGATGGTGTTATCTGCAATGCCGAGCTCTTCCATTTTGGCAAGCATCTCACCAACGTGATCATCGAGATCTTTCATGACCACTTCTTGCAGTCCCCACCCGTTCTGGCCAAGCATGGCTTCATACTCTTCAGAAAGGTGCGTCCAAACGTGACCACGTGATGGACAGTACCAAGTGAAGAACGGTTTATCCGCTTCAACTGCCCTTTCGATGAAGTTGATCGCGTGTTTATTGACTTCGTCATCCAGTGTGCGCATGCGCTCAATCGACAGCGCGCCATCATCCTCGATGGTTTGTCCGCCCTTACCATCCGCTCTTGAATAGATCACGTTACGAGGTGCAAATGCGTCTAACGAACCGTCTTTTGGCCAATCAGGGTCTTCGGTGTATTCCATCGCATTCAAGTGATACAACCAGCCCCAATACTCATCAAAACCGTGCATTGTCGGAAGGAATTCATCTCGGTCGCCTAAATGGTTTTTACCAAACTGCCCCGTCACATAGCCCATGCTCTTGAGCATTTCTGGAAGCGTTGGGGTATCCGCACTCAAACCCACAGGCCCACCCGGCAATCCAACAGAGTGCATGCCCGTTCTCACTGGTAGTTGCCCAGTTAAGAAGGCAGAACGACCCGCGGTACACGATGGTTGAGCGTAGTAATCGGTGAGTAACATGCCCTTCTCGGCAATGCTGTCGATATTCGGTGTTTCACTGCTCATCACGCCGTTGTGATAGGCACTTAGGTTTGAGATCCCCACATCATCAGTGAAGATAACAAAGATATTTGGCTGCTCTTGAGCTGACCATGCTGATAGCGAAAAGCTACTCAACACACTCAGAATAAGAAGATGGAAAATCCTTTTCATAGAATGTCCTTATGCTGTTTCAGATTGCTCGTTATGAATCATTTTTAAACCGACTAAGCCAAAGCCCAGTTCCAAGATCAGATAGACAAAAAGTAGCCAATGCGGCATGCCATCCACCACCAAACTGATGACTCGTCCGGCAGCTAAACCCAACATGAAAACCACCAAACTATAGAGCGCTGGCAGTCGATACTTTTTGAACAGTGCGCCAAACACCCAAAACAACGCCAGAGCCAAATAAAGCCCCATCACTGCACGAAAGATATGAGTCACATTGATGGGGCTCGCGTCGATCCCAAAAAGGTAATCAAGAGAGACAACTGGTGCATAACCATAAGACAGTGCAATCGGTGTTAAACCTAAAACCGCGACGAACAAGAAAATACTCTGTGGCTTCATCCCCTAACTCTCTTAACTTAGCTCTTTTCAAAAAACATAGTCTACAATCAGCGATATACAAGTTGCATATATGGTAAATGAATGGTCAAAACATACATTCATAACAGTGCGATTTCACATTGAGGATAAGGATATCAATATGACTAAATGGCGCTATCTAATCGCATCAGCACTGGCTGTTAGTTCAACTGTAAATGCGCAAGAAGCAAGTACACCGATGGATACAAAAAAGTGGCAACATAGCTTCGAAATCTACGCGCTCGCACTCAATATTCGTGGAGATAGCACCATTGGTAATTTGTCAGCAGATGTTGATGTTGATCCTTCATTCATCATGGATCATCTTGATATGACCGTAATGGTGCGTTTAGAGGGTGTCTATGACAATCAATGGGGCTATTACATTGACTACAGCTTCATGAAACTAAGCGGAAAAACAAACTCGGTATTAGGATCCAACGCAGAGTTATTAAGAGGCAACCTTGATATCCGACAAGGTGTTTTAGATGTGAAGGGTTTTAAGCGCTACCAATACGATTTTGGCACGATTGATTATCTGTTTGGGCTTCGTTGGTGGGATAACGACATTGATACCAAGCTTTACGGTTCAGGTGGTAGGTTAAGTGTCGACCGATCACTTGATGAAGAATGGGTTGACTACCAAGTAGGTGTGAGATGGATTACGCAGATCAATAAGGATTGGAAGTTTCACGCAACCATGGATGCAGGGCTTGGTAGCGACACCGACTTTACCTCTTCCCTATTAACTGGCGTACGATACCAGATAAACAGTTGGTCTGACTTAAATATTGCCTATAAATCGACCTGGGTTGATTACGAAAACAAAGGAACCTTTGAATACGATACCGCATCGCAAGGATTCCTGATTGGTTGGGCTGCTCATTTTTAATGATGAGTCAAAAAATTGAGAATTGAGGTAAGCCTGATTCATGGCTTACCTCTCAAACGAAATCTACCTTTCAAGAAAAGCTGCTGGTGACTTAACTATTGATTCACAGAACCTGGCACAACACACTCTTTCTTCATGATAGTTAAGCCTGCTTCGAGAGTTTCTGTCCAAGCTTGTTCGACGCTTTCATCATAGTGAGGGTCGTATTTTTTAACCGTATTGAGTAACGAATTGAACCACTCGTTGAGCTCAGTTTCGGAAATATCCAGCCCTAAGTCTTTATGCCTTTTACCCAATTTCTTTACTGAGTTACGCACGCTCGGCAGACCAGCAGAGTTGTAGATAAGAATGATCGAGGCTTTAAGCATCTTGGTTTGTTGCTCTAACCCTATCTTTTCGAAACGCTCTGAAAACCTTGGATTATGCTCGCAAAAATCCGCCAAAAACGTTTCGAGAAATTCTTGGTCGATCCGGCAGCGCTCAAAGCTTTCATAAAACAGTTCGTTCGATGTCATTTAGCTGAACCTTTGCAAAATTTTGAGTATTCAGAAAGCTAACAAGTTCAGAGCCGCGACTTCGCCAACTCCGAACCATCAACATGATCTAAGTATACGCCACTGTGGCATAAAATGAACGATGACATAAGGTAAACTATGGCATAAAGTGAGTTGCACAGATCTTGTTTCCATCAGGATCTCGCAAATAAGCCATGTACAAGCGACGCTCGTCAGAACCTCTCGCTCCGGGGCCGTTTTCAATACTGGTACCGCCATTTTCGACGCCAACCCGATGCCACTCATCTACAACTTCAGGAGAAGACGCCAGAAAACCCACCGTCATGCCGTTGCCGTGCGTTGCAGGCAGGCCATCAATCGGCTTCGTTAAGCCCAACACGCCCGTTTGGCTAACGTAAACACAGCGCCCTTTGGGATCAACTGAGCCTTCGTTATAACCAAGTACTTTCATGATGGGGTCATAAAAACACTTCGCGCGTTCAATATCTTCGGTACCGAGAAAAACATGGCTGAACATAACTAACCTCTTCTTTTATTGAAAGAACCACCTAAACTAGACCCTTAATTCCGCTTTGTCTAGACGAGATACCCCTACCCCTGCCACCACTGCTCTATCAAGTGATAACACATATAGAATTGAGTTCGATGTTCAGACGAAATGGAGGCTAATCAACAATACGCTGAGCACCCTGCCCTTGGTCATGAAGAATATCTTCTGGGTTTAATAAATGGCACTTTTGCATACTCAAACAACCACAGCCAATACAACCTGTTAGATTCTCTTGTAGCGAACGTATTTGTGCCATCTTGCTATCGAGTTGCCCTTGCCACTTCTTCGCTACTCGCTCCCAATCTCGCTTGGTTGCTGTGTGGTTCATCGGCAGCGTCGATAACTCTTCCGTGATCTCTTCAAGAGTAAAGCCTATCGACTGCGCAACTTGAATAAGAGCAATTCGACGCAACATCGCTGACTGATAACGGCGTTGGTTTCCATTCGTTCGAATAGAGGCAATTAACCCTTTAGTCTCATAGAAACGCAGTGCAGAAGGAGCAACACCACTGCGCTCCGAGAGTTGACCAATCGTTAAATACACGATGTTTTTCATGCTCTATCACTTTCCCTGTTCATGTTCATGTTCATGTTCATGTTATTTAGCTATTCAAGTCCACAGAGCAGTATAGCTAAAGTTAATCTTAAGTTTAAGTTGAGGTTCTTGAGTTAGCTTTGAGTTTTCATATAACAACAGCAGGGCTTAAAACGCAAAAACAGCCATCAAGGAAGGGGGTTTGAGTCTTATGACCAATATGCACCTAGATCTTTTTCATTATCATCTTAAGGTTATCGATCATCTCTACGTTAGTCATCTCTCCCGCTTCCATATCGAAGTTATCGTAGAAGCTTGGCACCGACATAGAGCCTTTCACATCAGCATCAAAGTAAGGTGCAGAATTTACCGCTGACGACAACACAGAACTTGCACCACCAGGGCCTGGTGATGTGGAGAGCATAACAACAGGTTTGCCTTGATAAACTTTCATGTCGATGCGTGATGTCCAATCAAACACATTCTTAAAGGCTGCGGTGTATGAACCGTTGTATTCAGCAAAAGAGATGACCACAGCATCAGCTTCACCAATCTTGCTAAAAAAGCGCTGCGCATGTTGATGAACGCCGGACTCTTTTTCTCTGTCTTCACTGTAAATTGGCATCTCGAAATCATTGAGGTCGAGCACCTCGACTTGCGCGCCTTCGACTAAACCTGCTGTGTAAGCTGCAAGTTGTTGGTTAATTGATGTTGTACTGTTAGTCGCGCCAATCGCTAATACTTTCATTGTTGGTTCCTAATTCATTTGTATCACCTTTCCACATTCATGGTTTCAGAGGCGATTGTCTGTGTATTTAGATTGGGAATGATAATAAAACCTCAAGTTAACTTGAGGTAAAGCGATATTTTTAAAAATAGGAAATATTTTAAAAACGCTTATAAAGCAATGCATTACAAAAGGATAACTTTGGGGTTGAGGAAATAAGCACACCCAAAAGAGCAGTAGGTGTGCCTTATCGAAGTGCTGTTTACTTAAGTTGGTTTAGTGGACTGACACCAGAATAGACAACTCCCGATAGCTCTGCCATTTCGCGATTCCATGTTGCTAAATCGTGAGGGTTAAATTGATTCAAGTGATCATGCCCACACGCTCTCGCCATCACTTGCATTAATTCTGTCGACGCCTCGAAGAAGTTTTTAAGCTGATTCGATGCCTTCACCACATTTAAACGCTGGCGTAAATCGGCCTTCTGAGTCGCAATACCCGCTGGGCAATTATTGGTGTTGCACATTCTCGCCGCCACACAACCTATCGACTGCATGGCACTGTTCGAGATGGCGACACCATCAGCACCAAGCGCCATTGCTTTCACAAAGTCCATCGGTACGCGCAAACCGCCCGTGATGATCAATGTGACTCTGTCACTGACACCTTGCTTGTCTAGATAGGCTCTGGCACGAGCAAGCGCTGGAATAGTTGGCACACTGATATGGTCTCGGAACATTTCTGGCGCCGCCCCTGTACCGCCGCCACGCCCATCCAAGATGATGTAATCGGCACTGGCATCTAATGCGAACTGAATGTCTTCCTCGATATGGTTAGCACTTAGCTTAAAGCCTATTGGGATACCGCCTGTCACCTCTCTAACTCGGTCGGCGAACTTTTTGAAATCCTCGACTGTTTTAAGGTCGACAAAGGTGGGTGGAGAAATCGCTGCCGTACCCGCTTCAATGCCACGTACTTCTGCGATCTTACCTATGTTCTTCGCGCCCGGTAAGTGCCCGCCCGTTCCGGTTTTCGCCCCCTGCCCGCCTTTAAAGTGGAAGGCTTGAACGTTTTTGAGCTTAGCTTCATCGTAACCAAACTGAGCACTGGCTAACTCATAAAAGTAGTGAGAGTTCGCCGCTTGCTCTTCGGGTAACATGCCGCCTTCTCCAGAGCAGATGCCTGTTCCCGCGAGCTCCGCACCTTTCGCCAAGGAGACTTTTGCTTCTTCAGATAGCGAGCCAAAACTCATATCAGACACAAACAAAGAGATGTCCAATTTAAGTGGCTTCTTCGCTTTAGGCCCAACAATCAGTTCAGTACCAACCGGCACATTTTCTAGCAAAGGCTTGGTGGCCATTTGCGCGACCATCACTTGAATATCATCCCAGTGAGGTAATAGATATCTTGGGACGCCCATTGAGGTCATTGGCCCATGGTGACCTACTTTGGATAAGCCATCTCGTGCCAATTGATGAATGAACTCAACCGTGGGCTCTTCTTTAGTTGCAGAAGGTGCAGGTGAGAGATCGGGCGTTGCCGCTTGGATATGCACATCAGGGCCTTCTTGACCCACTTGCTCAGCCGTAAACTGTTTATGGGCACCATCACAAAAAGGAAGGTTGCTAGAATACTTACAGCGACACAGGTAGGCATCTCCGCTCTCTTCGGCAACAAAGCTTTTCGGTTTGAACCCCGAACCGGCATGGGAACCGTCACAAAACGGTTGGTTTTTCGATTTCCCACAGGTACAGAAGTAATACTCCTCCCCTTCGGTTAGCTCGACCTTAATGGGTTTGTTATCCGCTATCACTGGATTCTTCATAGTTCGTTCACCTTTTCTTTCTTATGATTTGATGACTGAAGCGATGACTTGCTCACAAGAGTAAAGTAAAGATGAGATACGCAGCGAATTCAATAAATGGGCCTGAGAAAACAAGCTTAATATACAGCCAAAAAACAGAAGCATTGCCTGTTCAACACAAACAAAAATGGCCACCAAACTGGCAGCCATTGTGTTTTAAATCTTAGTCTAAGCTAAACGTGAAAGGTTAATCGAATAACTCGATGACCAGCTTGTTGTCTTTAATCACAAGATTAGGTTCCGAAGACTTAATCAATGACTCTTGAACCTTATTGCTGTCGAGTTTGTAAACTGGCGACTGAGATAAGGCAAAACCAATCATAGAAACGGCAGGCTTAAGTAGTTTGGCGATCTCAGGAGAAAGCTGTTTGTCTTTTTCTTCAAAGCGCTCTAAACGCAGTGATTTCAAATAAATCTCGCCACTCTCTTTGTCATATTCAGGAATCGCACTGAACTCGATATCAAGATCCAACCTCATGTTCGGCACATTAAACACCTGAACTTGTGCATTAGTATTCGCCAGAACAGACACGCGCTCGGCATCAGCTCGGCCAATTTGTACCGCTAAGTCATCAACCGCGACTTGTGCATACATAACGTTTTGCACACCGACTTCTTGCTCTAACATCACCGAATCTTGCAGGTAGTTCGTCATTTCTTGTTCAGTAACGCTATAGCTAACACAACCGCCTAGCACCAGCGCAGAAGCTGCCAAAATGAACTTTTTTGCTACGTTAATTATCATCAATATCAGCTCTTTATCGTTAGTGATTAGCGCGGAGTTTACTGTGTCATCATCAATAAACAAAACAGTAAAAACACGATATTCGTGAATACCTTTATTAATAAGCATAAATATCAATAAGTAAAGCACCAGATTAGCTTTCCCGCTTTAGATAATGACACTTGTCAGCCAAACGCCATCAGATTTGTGTACTCGAATTAATTGAGTTTTGCTCCTAAGCTTATGGGATATTTAGGGGGCTTACTGTAGGTTTCATCATGGAGTCGAAACATGAAGAGTGAGCACAATGCCATCAAAAAGAGTATCACCTGAGCCTAAAACTCGTTCTGTGATTCTGCTATGTAACACCACATGCCTGCACCATAATCAGTGGGTAGATGAATTGCGCCTCCATAACTGGGAAGCTCAAATTGCAGAAACGACCGAACAAGCCATTCACTTACTCAACACCCGCAGCGACAGCTACTCATCAATTTTGATGTCTTGTCTAACATCATCCTCGATCAACAAGCAATGTGAACAAATATCAACGCTCAAGGTTCACTTTCCAAGTTTGAAAGCAATCGCTATCTGCAACCAACCACCAAGCCGCAACTTATCGCTCATTAAGCAAACCTATTGGGATTATTACCATCTACCTATTGATACAGAATGGCTTTGTCGAAATTTAGGGCATGCATATGGCATGGTAGACACCCAGCAACACAAACCTAAGCCTGATTCGTGCCATCAATATCAATTGGTGGGGCAATCCAGCACCATCCAACAACTTAAAAAGAAGATAACTAAGATCGCTAACAACGATTTTCCAGTACTGATTCAAGGGGAAACAGGAACAGGAAAAAGCCTATGTGCGCGTTTAATACATGAGGCCTCAGCCCGTAGCCAGAAACCTTTCATCGCCGTAAATTGTGGCGCAATTCCACAATCCCTGATCCACTCAGAGTTATTTGGTTTTGAAAAAGGCTCATTCACGGGAGCAAACAAACGCTACGTCGGACACGTGGAAAGAGCGAATGGTGGCACACTATTTTTGGATGAGATCGGCGATCTTGAGCTGTCACTACAAACTTACCTGCTCCACTTTCTCGAAAATAGCTCGATAGAGCGACTCGGCAGTAATAACCAATTACCCGTAGATTGCCGTGTAATTTTCGCCACCAACGTCAATATCGAACAAGCCGTTGCTGCGGGTAAATTTCGTAAGGATCTCTTTCATCGGATCAATGTACTTCCATTGGACCTAGTACCACTCAATGATCACAAGGAAGACATTGAAGATTTGGTTCGATTTGAACTGAAGCACAATTACGCATCCAAAACCAAACTGCCTAGTGACACACTTGAGCAAATGAAACAGTACCATTGGCCAGGCAATGTCAGAGAGTTATTCAACTGTATAAAAAGGGCGATTGTTCTTTCGAATTCAAACGCGCTCTCTACTCGTCATATGGGGATTCAATTGAAAGATGCGTCGCCCGACACTGAGAGTGACACTCGACTTTCCTCAAAAAATGTTCGTCGTGTGATTCAGCAACACCATTACAATATTTCCCAATCAGCTAAAGCGTTGTCTATTTCTCGGACAACCTTATATAAGCTAATTAAAAAACATCAAATAGTAATTTAAGTCGCCTAGTTAATTAATTACCTAACAAATAAAGCAGCCTAACGAACTAGGCTGCTTTAGAAATTAAGTGAGTACAACTAATGAAAGTACTTATGGCTCAGGTACAGTAAATGGACAAACATCACAGGTTGCAATGTTCGATGTTTCCATAAATGCTTCTTGCAAGAACAACGAGTCAAACGTTGCTGTTACTTGATTAGATAGCATTCCGTCTACTCCAGTCGGTAACACATTTGGCGCATAGGTTTTGCTTACTTGTGTACAAACTTGACCAATCGCATCACCAAAGTTCGGTATCCACTCACCCTCACCCGTTTTACAAGCAAACAGTTCTGGGTCGGCACTTAATGCACTACACATATTACCAGCACCACATGTGGTCACATCCTCAAGATCATCACAAGGTAAAGCGAAGTCGAGGTAATAACTGCTGTTGACGACTTCGGTAGGTAAGTCAGAACGGCTCAAAGAATCATCCTTAGAATCCACCAGCGATTCAATGGCCAATGGAATATCACCGGTATTACATATTTCAACATCATAGGTTTTCTTAAGCACAACTTGACCGCTATCAACTTCTAAGAAGCTATTACATACCTTAGAAATCTCAACCATTGGACTCAAATCTATTGGCGGACAATTGTAAGCCACGGGAGCTTGAGCATTCACGATAAGCCCGTCAAGATCCACTGAACCATCGATCACGCCGACGGCACCATTATTTACAGACAGGTAATTACCCATGAATGAGAATGACTCACCGACGCTCCACACTTCATCACCGTTACCCACCACTGGAAGCGCACCTAAGATTGGTGACTCCGATAAAAAGGCCACTTCGTAATCACCATTAGTGCCTAACGAACCAGGGCCAGTATTAGTAACCGTCACGGTGTAGTCGATGTTGAACATGCCATCAACCGTAAAACTGGTTGTGTTACAAGTCGCCGCTATGCTGATACTACATAAACTAAATGAACCGACAACGAAGTCAGCCAAAGACGCATCAATCGAGCGGGAAGCTCGTGACTCCACTAAGAAGCTACTAAAACAAGGGATATCCTCAATACCAAACTCATCATTCAATAGTGCAGATAAGTTCAGGCGTCCTTCAACAAAGCTCTCCGTCGGAATAGACGTAGTTTCACCCGTTTTAGCTAGATAATCCCAACCTTGTACATTGGGTAGAGCAATTGCCCCGATAGAATCATCATTTGAAATCGCACATATCTTCTCGACACCGACAGCACCACTGCCACATCTTGCACCAACGAAATCATTCGATTTGGGGTCTCCAGCCGTCTGGAACAGTCTGGTCATGTTGTCAGTCACATCACCATTATTCAAATCCCATTGCAGCACTTCAATATAAGGTTTACCACCACTGGCTTGCGGAAAAGAAATCAAGACCAATATGTCTCCATTGACGTGCTCGCCAACGAAATCACCTTTTGTCGCTCCTGCCGGTAACCCTACCTGATCTTGTAAGAACCAAAAACCAATGTACATATCACCATTGTTCGCATATCGGTCGGCACCAAAGTAAATCAGCAAGTCACCTTCGCTTTCAAAAGCTGCGGCATACGCATTAGTAAAGTCATCTTTTGGTTGTGGTGACGCCGTACGGAATGCCCAATCTGTAATGTCGGAATCATCTTTTGATCCACCTTTCCAAAAGATTTGGTCGATACCATTACGGTCTTTTTCGAAAAATTCTGCAATCCCAACCATGCTGTTGGGGTCATTTACATCGTCCCAATCAATACCACTATTATCACTGGTCGCGTTACCATCGAGTTCCATCACATCAACAGTAGCCCACGCCAACTGAGGACTACTAAACAACAGAAGCACACTAAGTAAATAATTTATAACCTTCATGTTCTCTCTCCATTTGTTCATACTTATGCTTTTAAGGTTTTCTTCCATGCCCAAACTGGAGAAAATCCTTTAGCAATTCGTAGGTTCGATAGAGCATATTCCAAGCCAACTTCAACTAATTGATTTGGTTGATGTTTATATATTGAAGGCACACCTTTCTTGGACGTTTTGTTATCATTTGTCCATAAACCAGAGATTTGACCAAATAATCAAGGACTTGAAAGGGTGAACAAAGTGTCTAAGTCAGACATCTTTAGAACTTTGATTCGAGAAGAGTGATCTTTAAAAGGTACAATAGCGTAGCCATTTTAAGATTATCGAATAACAAGCGATTGAATTGAAGGGTGCCGACTTAACGGGCAACTGAAGGTTCTTCTAGCTAAGTCACAGGCGAATAAACAATGACACAACTGACGATATTTTATGATGGGACTTGTCCATTGTGCGCAAAAGAGATGGCGGCACTTGCCAAGCATGATATCGAGAATAAGATTCAAACCATTGACATCTACAGCGAATCCTTTTCAGACTACCCTCAGATTGATGCGGACGCAGCCAACACCATTTTGCATGCACTGGATGAGAACGGCAAAGTGCTGTTAGGTTTAGACGTGACCTACCAAGCGTGGCGCTTAGTAGGAAAAGGTTGGCTATATGCTCCATTGCGTTGGGCGATATTTAAGCCAATCGCAGATTGGTGTTATTTACGATTTGCCAAGAACCGATATAAAGTCTCTTTCTGGCTAACTGGAAAATCACGCTGCAACGGAAACAGCTGCATTAAATAGGATTGAGTTAAGACATGCCGCTGGCGACTTTGTAGTAAACGATGCCAAACAGAGCTGCGAACACCAATACCGTAACGGCCACTTTCAACCAAATAAATCTCATGCTTTGTCCTTTTAATTCTGTTTACTGTTTCGCGAGACAAGTTACCACAACAAAACATTCGGTTGTGTAATGATTGACAGAACTTTGTAGTGAGTCTTGATAACTAAGTGAGAACATTTATGTCGGCAAAAGAGAGAAACCTTCCCACTCATCGAATTTCTAGATTCAGTAAGTTTGCCTCGCTGGCAACAAGGGTCGCGGGTAATGTGCTAACGGAAGGTACCAAGCAAATAGCACAAGGCAACAGGCCCAAAGCAAAAGACTTACTGCTAACGCCACAAAACATTGCTCGTCTAACCGATCAACTCGCACACCTACGCGGTGCAGCAATGAAACTGGGGCAGATGCTATCAATGGATGCAGGCGATGTCTTAGAACCTGAATTAGCCGACATTCTTTCTCGCCTGCGCTCAGACGCAGATCCTCTTCCAACAAAGCAGCTCAATCAAGTCTTAGAGAGCTCGCTTGGGCACCAGTGGAAAACCGAATTCCTTTCCTTTAACTTTAAACCTATTGCCAGCGCATCTATAGGTCAGGTTCACCAAGCCTATAGCGATGCCGGGGACAAACTCGCCGTCAAAGTCCAATACCCAGGCATTAGAAAAAGCATCGACAGTGATGTGGACAACGTCGGCACACTGCTCAACATTGTTGGCTTGATACCAAAGTCGGTCGACTACAAAGGCTTGTTAGAAGAGGCAAAAAAACAGCTCCATGATGAAGCGGACTACGCTCGCGAGGCTGATTATGCAACTCGTTATCACAATGCATTAAAAGAACACTCTCACTTCGTCGTACCTAAGATCCATCCGCAAGTCTCTTCAGAATCCGTGCTCGCCATGGACTTCATCGAAGGCGTCTCTATAGAACAGATAGAAAGTTACGACCAAGGCACCCGTGACTTTGTGATGCACAGCTTGCTTGAGCTTCTATTCAGAGAGTTGTTCGATTTTAAGATGGTGCAAACCGATCCCAATTTCGCCAACTACCTTTACGTTGAAAACACCCGACAAATTGGCTTGTTAGATTTCGGAGCAACACGTGAATACAGTGACCGCTTCAGCGAAGGTTATCGCTTAGCCTTTTCGTCAGTGATTAATAACAATGAGCAAGGGCTCAACCAAGCGTTAGAGCAAATTGGATTCTTCAGCGAGACGATTCTTCCCGATCAACGTCAAGCTATTTTAAGCCTCGTAAAGATGGCCTGTGAGCCGATGTTGGTTGACGAAAACTACGACTTCAGAGCCAGTGGTTTGGCACAAAGGCTTCGTGAAGCAGGCACCATATTGAGCATGGAACAAGAGTATTGGCACACACCACCAGCCGATGCGCTGTTCCTGCACCGAAAAATTGGTGGCATGTATCTGTTAGCGGCTCGCCTTGGTGCGAAAGTGAATATCAGTCGTTTGGTCACTCCATATCTTATCTCAGAGAGCAAAAGCACAACTAAAAGCGCGAGTTAATGAGACAGTAAATAATACGCAAAGTGATCATTTCAACGTGCTCAAGAGTAATAACCATTACGCCAACTAAAATGAGCCAAACATATGAAATGTTCACTACTTTGCTCAACCGTACTGATTACCAGCCTAACAAGCTCTGTCGCTTTTGCAGCTAGCTGCCCAGAGATACTTAACGGCAAACAAAGGCTGTTAAACTCAAACGACGAAATTGAACTGTGTGAAGAGTTTCAAGGTAAGACTTTATTGATCGTGAATACGGCAAGTCAGTGCGGTTTTACTCCTCAGTTCGAACAACTAGAGCAGCTCCATCAAACCTATAAAGACCAAGGCTTCACGGTTGTTGGTTTCCCAAGTAATGATTTTCGCCAAGACAGAGGTAGTGAGGAGCAATCCGCTAAAATCTGCTACTTAGATTATGGCGTCACCTTTCCGATGATGGCGCGTGCATCAATCTCTGGGCCAGAAGCAAATCCAGTCTTTGCCGAAATCCAACAACAAGCAGGCGTCAAACCTAAATGGAATTTCTATAAGTTCTTGATCAGCAAAGAAGGCAAAGTGGTCGCAACCTTCCCGAGTTCTACATCGCCAACCAGTACTACCCTTAAAACCGCTATCGAGCAGCAGTTATGAAGTCAGATTACATGGGGACAACTCAAACACGTAACACCATGGCCAAACTCGGTTATATGGGTTTAATCCCCTTTTTATTCGGCCTGCTGTTATCGCTCACCGACAGCCAACTTTTAAGCTTGAGCGGGGAAACACTCTTCATCACTTACAGCGTGGTCATCTTGAGCTTTTTGTCGGGCATCTTATGGGGAAATGGCATCGAAAATTTCGAAAGCCAATCAAGCAACAAAGCGCTGATTCTAAGCAACATGGTTGTGTTAATCGCATGGTTGGCAGTGTTGCTTGGAGAGCAAAAAGAGTTTCTCACTACCTTAATTCTCATCATTGGCTACATTGCGGTTTGGCGAGCGGAAAGGTCAATGAGAGAAGAGAATCAGAGCCAAGGCCCAGATGGCTACTTTGATATGAGAACTCGGCTCACCTCTAGCGTGGTATTGATGCACGGTATCGTGATGCTAACTTAAGCATGCGATGCCTATATCTAAACAGATACATGAAGCGGGAACTAGATGATGAGCTGCATGACCAGACGAGGCTCATCGTCGCCGAAATAATTACTCTCTTCTTTGATGGTCACAAAACCCATCGACAAATACAGCTCACAAGCCGAACTGTTACTTGGATCAACGGTAAGTAGAAGCTTGGAATCTTGTGGCAAGGTTTCTATCGCCAGTTGCATCAATGAACGGCCAATCCCCATACCTCGGTAAGCAGTATCAACAGCCAGTGACAACACCCAATACTCTTGTTGTTTATCAGTTGGTGTCATTAACACATAGCCCGCTACCTGCGAATCCTGTTTCGCCACCAACAAGCCCTTCCCCCAGCAATCAAATGCCTGACGAAAGAAAAACAACGGATAGGCGTGATCGCCAAACAAAGCATGTTCAAGCTGGTAGATATCAGCCAGTTCCTGTTTTTCCGCACAGACAATATTCATAGATAGACCTTAAAAGATTAACGATAAACTAGACAAGCAAAATGAGAACTACTGTCGACTCACCAACAGATTAGCACCGGATAGAGCAAGGAAAACCGAACATGCTTTATTGAAGCGCTTGGCCATTTGAGGTTTTGAAAACCAATTTCGTAGATATAAACCAAAGGCTGCATAGATGGAAATCGCGAGCATTTCTAATACAAGGAACGTGCTGCCTAAAACAAAGAATTGAGTATTTACGTTCGCTGAAACATCGACAAATTGAGGAAGGAATGCAGTAAAAATCAGTATCGCTTTTGGATTGCCAGCAGCGAGAGCGAACTCTTGTTTAACAAGACCAAACCAGTTCTTATTTCGTTCAATATCCGCGACCGGACTGGCTTGTGAGCGCCAAAGATTGAACGCGATCCACAACAGATACATCGCGCCAAATAGCTTGATAAGGAAAAACAGAGTTTCAGAGGTATAAAGCACAACCGCTAAGCCAGATGCAGCCAAAGCAATCATGCCAGAAAAAGCGAGGATTCTTCCTAAGCCAGCGACAAAGGCGGCCTGAAATCCGTAACAACGGGCGTTGTTCATTGATAACAAATTGTTTGGGCCCGGTGTCATGTTGAGCGCAAAGCAAGCCGGGATAAACAGCAGCAACTTCCATATTTCCATTGGTATTTCCTAGTCTCAATATGCCAAGGTTATCGTATCATTAAATGAGATATGACCTTTTATAGCAGCTATTAAAACCAGTACCAATCCTACTGTCGTATCCTTTCAACTAATTCTCAAAAAATTTCTCGTACTCTGGTGTCGCTAAGTTTTCTGCAATCCCCATTTCACCCACTATATAAATGGCACTCGCAAGAGTTTCTATGGTTTTGTTAAGCTCTCTATCGGGCACTTCTCCAACAACAGGAACGGGCTGACGTACAGATGTTGAATTGCAGACTACGCTTTCACAAACGATGTTGTGTTGTTCCTGTTGAGAAACTTCTGGCGGCTTGAAATCCTGTGAATTGAAGTCGGGAGCAGTAATACCCTCACTTGAAAAATCAGAGGCGCTGTATGAGGCAGCTGAAAACAGAGACAAGAGCAGCATCCACTTATTCATAAATCTTTCCATGGTTAGTATTCACTGAATTTATAAATACTATCTAATTCGAGTCGTTATGAACAGTGTTTTATTGTTGAAGATGATTATGTAGCTAAGTGCCGATTACCCGCTGTACTTGGGATGACATGAATTCAACTCACATGCGAATGCTTACCTAACATAAACTTATCGAGTAGCGGCTGTGGTACAGGGATAATGGAGTATCGAATGAAGACAACTAACGTCACTATCGCCACAAAACTGCCTAAAACAAAATCATGCACATCAACCAGCACCCAACCAAGAACCCTATCACTGACAATCGCAAATAGACCGATACTCACCGCGACTATCCATTTACGGTGATCATAAGGTAAATATTCCATCTTTTGGCTCACGATATAGAGCAGTGACAGCCTCACGATATAAGTACCACAAAGCACCACCACCACACCCCACACTCCATAAATCGGTGCCACAACAAAGTAGCCAATCGCAGCCAAGATCGCACAGCCACCTTGAATCCACATTTGTGATTGACTTGAATCGCCACTAAAGCAGCCTAAATTGAGGTAATCGCCTGCGCTTTTGATAACACCAATCACAAGCAAGGCCACGACGAGAGTACCAGCATAGTGATAGCTGCTAGGCAAAATTAATGAGATGAAACCAGGAACGGTTAGAATCATCAGGATCCCTAACACGATGGCAAGGTTAACGCCGACTAAGGCTCTATCTGCACAAATTTTACTACCGCCAAGCTGCTGAAGCATAGCTACTCGGTTCGGAAACCACCAAAGTGCATAAGGCTGCAACAGTAAGCCTAGAATCAACGCAAACTTACCGCTGACCGCATAAATCGCAAGCTCTTCAACGCCGACGAAACTCGCCATCACCCAACGGTCTAGCCCTGTAATCATGTAAATCGAAGCACCACCGACTAACGTGGGCAATCCAAACTTTAGGATCTTAGCGGAGTACTTGAGGCTGCCAATTGAGCCCATCTCCTGCCATTGATAACGCAGTAAACACAGCATCAGCAACACACTCGAAACAGCGGAAGATATTAGTACACCATCGATGCCATAACCCGCTTCAAGCAGCACAAACGTCATTGCAGCTTGCACACTCGCCTTCAAGACATTGAGCATGCAAAAACGTTTTGCCATCGCATTCATTCGCATCAGTGTTAACGGGATAGAAATCGCACCATCGAGCATGGTCGGTATCAACAGAAGTAGGATTTGATAGGGTTGGAACTCGACGGGCAGCATCAATAACAGTAGCGGCATGCTAAGTGCAATTAAGCTCCCCCCTAACACACACACTAAGACACTCAATGTGAAACAGTTAGAAACCAATTTCCTCTTTTCTTCCCCCTCAGCGACGCCAACATATCGATACATAGCCTCAACAATCCCAAAGCTAAATAGGATCGTCCCGATATCAGCCAACAAGACAATGGCTTCTAAAGAACCGTATTCAACCAACGTCATCTTATGGGTGATATAGGGGACCATCACGAGTGATATCCCTTTCATCATCACAATGCCAATGGCGTAATAGGCGGACTGTTTTAGTGACCCCATAGCAGACACCTATTCCTTACAATGCAGGCATTAGGAAACTCTTAAAGTCCCCAAGTAGATGTCGGAACGTTCGTTTTTGCGGAGCCAAAACCAACGAACGAATACTGTATGAGATGGCCAGTCGGTTTATTTGTAAGCCTCGATAATAGTCAGCGTAGCCTTCCAGTATTCTCGCCTTTGCTATTTTGAAACTTGAAGAGGGTAGATTCCATCGTTGACTATAATCTTGGTAATGTTGAAGAATGGTCTCTATCGACTGCAAATTTCTCAATTTAAGATTTTCAGTTTGGGTAACGGAACTCGCTCTCATCAAGTAACCAACCTGCACGGAGTTCAACGCACCAATCTGATGGTTTTCACTCATTCGAAGCCACAGCTCCCAATCTTCCCCATACTTAATATCAGCATTGAAACTGCCTGTTTGAGAAAACACATCCGCTCTCACCATGACCGTCGATGTCCCAATCACATTGTTTTCAATAATGAACTCTAGCGGGTTCTCGATATTGATGAACAACTCGTCTTGATCTTGAAACTGCGACCAATAACTAAAGCAATCGACTATCACTTGGTAGTCTTCCGTAAGGTGCTCGTAATTGGTAAAACTCATCGCAAGATCAGGATATCGTTGATGAAATTCAAACTGGCGTTCGACTTTTTCGGGAAACCAAAAGTCGTCAGCATCTAAAAACGCAATAAATTCACCCGTCGCCTTTTCGATACCAAGGTTTCTTGCTTGAGGAGCCCCGACACCCAAGGTTGATAACTTGACGATACGATCATCATGGATTGACGCCAGGTAAGTCGACGTACCATCATTACTATTATCATCGATAATGATTAATTCTATGTCTTGATGAGTCTGCTTAAGCACGCTACCAATTGCCTTAGGCAGGTAATCCAGACAATTGTAAGTAGGAATGATAACGCTTACTTTAGCCATAATGACGCCCTCAGATTTATACGTTATATGGCTATCGTTGCATGTTCTATGCCGAGAGCACCTTGCGATAAAATCACTTCTAGATCAGTCCCCTACGTACCCATTCCCAAAATGACGACAAAACACAACCGGTCAAAAAACCTACAACCTCAATTTGATTTTCAATTTGAGAAAACGGACTACTTCTGGGTGGGTAACCTTCAGGAAACCATTGAAATGCCCGCCAAAGCTACGATTTGATCTTGGTTCGTATCTTGCTTTATTGGTTATTACCTTGGCTTGATAGCTTTAATCAGATGGATTTGAGGAGCAAAGAATGAAGAAAGTAGCATTTGTGGCGCCAACCTACCCTGTACTCAGTGAGACCTTCATTCAAACAGAAGTCGACTCTGTGAAAGCCTGTGGGCACGATGTTTGTGTAATGACGTTCAAAATTGAAAACAGCGAAAAACAGTTCGACTACGACATTGTCGAGATAGGTAAAGATGTTCGGATGAGTAAAGTCACCCACATTAATTGGATAGGGTTAATCAAGGCTGTCTCATTTATTTCTAAGCAAACCAGCATGCCCAAGAAGTCACTGTTCGCTTATGGCTTTAAATTAGCGCTGCAACTCGCGGAAAACGACGTCGAACACGTTCATGCACATTTCTGTCAGCACACTGCAGCTCACGCCATCGTCGCGGCAAAACTGCTGAATATTACCTGTTCGTTCGTTGCTCACGGCCATGATGTTTACGAGTTTGCTTATGATATTGAACACAAGATTTCATCGAGTGATTTTGTGGTTGCAGTATGTAAAGACATGCTAGCTGACTTCAACACCATGGCGAAAGGAAACATTAAGCTCCTGCACTGCGGAGTTAATACCAAACAATTCCAACTCAACCCAAAAACCGAAACCAAGCAACTTCGCTTTGTTTTTCTTGGCCGATTAGTGGAGCAGAAAGGCATCCACCATCTTATTGATGCACTAGCGCCGATTGCCGAACCTCTCGACATTCATCTCGATATCATCGGTACTGGCGATTTAGAGCAACAATTAAAATTGCAGGTCAAAGAGCAAGGGCTCACTCGAAACGTGACCTTTCTTGGTGCCAAATCTCACGAATGGGTGAAAGAGAAACTGTCGAACTATGAGAGCCTAATCGCGCCCTTCTGCTTTTCCGAAACAGGATGTGTGGATACCGGGCCACTGGTTTTAAAAGAAGCGATGGCCGTTGGTACGCCTGTCATCACAACCAACATCATGGGATGCAAAGAGATCGTCTCACCTGAAACAGGTTTTGTGGTTAGCGAAAAGAACGTTGAGGAATTAAGAGAAGCGATTGAGCGTTTTGCGCAGTTGAGCAGTAATGATAAAGCGTCAATGGGATTGGAGGCACGTCAGAGAGTGAAAGACAGTTTTAATTCGATAAAACAAGCTCAGCAATTATCTCGCTGGATAGAGAACCCAGCTCAATAAGGATTAACTCAGGCAGCTAAGCATCACAAGAACAAAGCACCATAAGAAAACTGAGCACCACAAGATCAAAAGAGCGCTACATCAATTTGAAATGTAACGCTCAACTTAGCACTGCCCAATGATGGCGACTTATGCTTTCAGTGACTTTCATTAGCTTTTCATTAAGAAGCCTAGCTAGCCAGCTCGCAATGCCAAAATAGACTCAATATCTTCGATGTCACGATATTGAGCGAGTTGTTGCTCTTTCGATGAAATCGCCACAATAGACATTCTATCGGCCAATTCGTTGCCTTCAATCCCAACGTGTCCGTTCACATGGTAGATGGTGATTTTTGAAGCAAGTTCTTGGTAGAGAGCATACGCAGGCTTAATAATATCGAGGTTTTTGATCTCGCCTCCCGACTTGGTCCAGCCCTTTTTCTCCCAACCTGTTGCCCACTTAGTAATGCAGTCTATCGAGTATTTCGAGTCACAATAAATCGCCACAGAGAGGCCTGCGTTTAACTTATCTTTCGCAAGCAAAAACGCCTGTTTAAGGCCATGTAACTCAGCGGTATTATTGGTACCAACAGGTTGATACAAGCCATACCATAATTCGGTTAATTGGTTGTTTTGATAGACCGCTAAACCCGTCCCCGCTTCACCAGGGTTTGGCTCACAAGCACCATCAGTAAAGATCTTGATATCAAAAGGCATATCAGTGATTTGCTGCTCTGAAAGAGGCGGAACCTTTGCTTTCGTCGCCTTCCCCGCAGAGCTTGGCTTTGTCGCTGTAGAGCCTGACACAGACGACGTTTTACCACCGAAAGCAGACTCAGCCTCGCCTAATGTTGGAAACGATTTATATCTCGCACCAGCGAAGCCATCGACTTGCGATTTACACTCGTTCCAAGTAGTAAAAATACCCGGTGTGCGACCTTTCCAAACCACATAATATTTCTTAGCCAAACTAACTCCTTACCAAAACCTAAACACACAAACAGTGAATCAGTACATTAGATGCCACCACGCTATACGTTGCAAGGTCTATCACTCTAAAACAGGTCTAAAAAAGCTTCGTTCATAACTCACGATACAATCAACTTCGTCCGCAAATTCAAACGCTTTAATACACTCAGCATCGCTCAGCGATTTAATCCGATATTCTTCATAGGCAACCAAACTTTCAAAGGTAAACAGCGCCAAGGCAATATTGTTCGCCCCTTCCGACGGTAAGAAATAACCATTGTGTTGGCCCCCGAATTTAGCGACCAGAGGAATCCACATTTTTGCGTATGTCTCGAACTCATTTACCTTTTTAGGATCAATCACATATCGAACATAACAAGTAATCATATTTATACGGCCCTTAAATTATGGGAGAAACATAAAGTTGAAGTTGAAGCTCACGAGAAAAGGTAATCAACCGCGACAAGGTTATAAAACAAAAACACCCCCATACTGACGCCAATCGTAAGTAACACATTGCCTGTTTTCCAAATCAGCAAGCCAGTCACCACCGCGCCTATCAAGTAAGGGTTTTCAAGGCTTGGCCAAAATGTTTGTTCAGGAGCAAATACAATTGGCCCCCAAATCGCAGTCAGCACCGCTGGGCTTGAATAGCGCAATAGGCGCCTTGCGGTTTGATTGAGTCGAAGCGGGATTGCAGGTTCAAGAAACAGATACCGACTAAAGAAAACAATCGCAGTCATGAAGAATATCGTTAACCAAATCATCTCTATTTCCCCTCCACGATTGTCTTGTCACCGTTGGTTCGCTCTTGGAATGATTCGCTGAAAAAGCCGGCTAACATACCAGCGATCGCTGCAATCATTAGCCCACCATCAATATTGTTAACCGACATGGCAACCGAAGTGACCAGTGAAACCACCACACACACGACAACAGGCAATGTTCTGATTAGTGGAAAAACCAACGCGATAAACGTCGCGGCTACCGCGAAGTCGAGACCGATTTCATTGAGTGACGGGATTTGGCTTCCCGCGACAATGCCAACAAAGCTCGCGATATTCCAAACAAGGTAAAAACCTCCACCTACACCCGCGGCATACCAACGATTAAACTCTTGCTGAGACTGCCCACTACAAATCGCGAACAGCTCGTCGGTGAGCCAAAATCCGAGTAATAGACGCCAACGCGCAGGAAGATGACTGATTTTGTCTCGCATCGATACGCTATACAGAAAGTGCCTTGAAGTGATGAACAGTGTGGTCAACAACATGGTCCCTAAACCAATACCCGCTTTGAACATACCCGCTGCGACAAGTTGCGCTGAGCCAGCAAATAAAATAGCCGACATCGCTTGAGCTTGAAGCTGATTCAACCCAGCATCTATCGCATATGAGCCCGCTAGAATTCCCCAAGGGATAACCGCAATGCTCAAGGGCATTCCCGCTAAAACGCCCTTCCATAACTGTGTTCGTCTATCCATTGTTTCATTATCCATATAATTCTTTTCTCTCCCACATTAGCTATTCAATGTAAGAAGAGTTGAGTCGGTTCGATTGTACAAACTTGCTCGATTTCACAAACGAATTAAGGTGTCCGATTTAGAGCATTTTGATGTATTGCCCCGGCGTGTAGCCATTGGCCTTTTTGAAGTGTCGATGAAAATGGCTTTGGTCGTGAAAACCACACTCTTGCGCGGTATCTGAAATGGTATGCCCTTGTTTCAATAACTTACGGGAAAGCCTTAATCGAGATTGGATCTGATACGCATGCGGCGGAAGGCCAAACTCTTTCTGAAAAGAGCGTACCAAATGAAACGGGCTTAAAGCCGCCAGTTTAGAGAGTTCTTCTAGAGACACATCGGCTTGTGGAAAGTCATCTAAGAACTCTTTCACTAAGACAAGTTGCCGCTGAGTTTTCCCATCGAGTTGAGGGTTAAGCGGCGATTTTCCATGTCGGCTAATCAGCTTAACCAACATCCCATACATCAAGGTCTCTCTTAACAGGCGATTGTCGGATTCATCAATCGTGTTGAAGACCAACCTCAATTGATTGGCGAGCTCTGGGTCTTCAACAACGGCTCTTGGGAAATAAGGCGCGCCGTAATTGGGTAGGTTAAGCTCTTGAGTGATCTTAGCAAGTTGCTCTGGGAGTGGATACATGGCTCGATACGCCCAACCGCCTTCAGTGGCAGAGTGACCGCTATGAACTTCGTCGGCATTGACCAAAATAATCGCATCTTGTGGCGCAATATGATGTCCGCCCGTTCGATAGAAACGCTGAGCGCCCTGCTCGATGACTCCCAGCGTGTAGCCCTCGTGGCTATGGCGTGAGAAGTTCTGCTTTTCATATTCAGCATTAAGAATTTCAAGGCCGCCGAGCTCTTCCGTTATCTTATATTCGGCCTTTTCTTTAGAGCGTTTCTTGTTCTCCATAACAATTCCCAAGCCTGTTGATTATCGAGCGACTTATCAGTCTACTCTATAGTCTCTTTCAGCTTTTGTACAAAATTGCGCATTTGGCGATTAATGCGCTTTTTGACCGAGGAATTAAACAACTCAATAACGCGCTCTAATTGCGAGCAAAGTCATGCTGTTTAGGTACTTGGCGAAGAATTGACAAATCAGTGACTTAATCATGCTCATAATCCCCACCAACTATTGGCAACTGTTCAGAGATATTATGAAGAAAGCCTTAGCATTGATCTTTTTCTTAAGCCTTACAGGCTGCACGCACAATCAATCCAAAGCACTAAGCATGAACTCCTCGTCGGTTAATACATACCCACAATCAATGTCGAACCTACAACTATGCGACACCTTATATTACGGGCGCTCGAGCAACCAAACATTGGCAGCCATTGGCAGTGAGTTTAATCGAAGAGGATTGTCGAAGAGTTGGTGTGATACTGAAACCAATAAGCTCTATCTAACAAAGACAATTGATTGGGTTGCGGATCAAGTAGAAGACAAAGAAGATTCAGAGGAAGAAGCGTCTGCCGTTGTGTTGCCTGCGAATTAAGAGGATTAAAAATTTAACATCGTAGAATGACCAAATTATAATCAGCCACCAAAATTATATATCCAAAACTTACAACACTAAAAAATAAGCATTAACACTCATATAAAGTTCATCATGACAACTCCGTTTTTTCACCACACAGTGTACTTTTGAAATATTTGTTTTACCGTGCACAAAACAAGATAAAACAATGTGAAATAAGCAACCAGACTCTTATTTAAGCTGAATTTTTATAAAATCCTGCTATGTTTATTTAGCTGCCAACATTGCTATTTACTGATGTTTCAATGGCAATAAGTAAAATAAATTCAATAAGATAAAGGATTCACCATGCCTCTTCATAAAAAATCGACTGTTCGTGGTTCACTCTTAGATGATGTTTATTCTTCCAAAGATCTTTCCGTTGTTATGCCCAAGTATCGAATCCCAGAGCAAGAGCATGCACCCGCTCATGCTTACCAAGTCGTGCATGATGAACTAATGCTAGATGGCAATTCGCGGCAGAACCTTGCGACCTTCTGTCAAACATGGGTCGAAGACGAAGTCCATAAATTGATGGATGAATGCATCGACAAAAACATGATCGATAAAGATGAATACCCACAAACGGCAGAAATCGAATCTCGATGTGTACATATGCTCGCCGATCTTTGGCATGCACCTAACGCTGAAAATCCAATGGGATGTTCAACAACTGGCTCAAGTGAAGCCGCAATGCTTGGTGGTATGGCGCTAAAATGGGCTTGGCGTGAGAAAATGAAGAAGCAAGGTAAGCCAACTGACCGTCCTAACCTTATTTGTGGTCCAGTTCAGGTTTGTTGGCATAAATTTGCCCGTTACTGGGACATTGAACTTCGCGAAATCCCAATGCAAGGTGATCGTCTGATCATGACCCCAGAGGAAGTAATCAAACGTTGTGACGAGAACACGATTGGCGTCGTCCCGACACTAGGCGTGACCTTTACTTGCCAATACGAGCCAGTACAAGCGGTACACGAAGCGTTAGATAAACTACAAGAAGAGACCGGATTAGATATTCCGATTCACGTTGATGGTGCAAGTGGTGCCTTTCTCGCCCCATTCTGCGACCCAGATTTAGTGTGGGATTTCCGTTTGCCAAGGGTCAAATCCATTAATGCTTCTGGGCATAAATTTGGTCTTTCTCCACTTGGTGTTGGCTGGGTTGTTTGGCGAGATGCGGATGCTCTGCATGAAGACTTGATTTTCAACGTCAACTACCTCGGTGGCAACATGCCGACCTTTGCGCTCAATTTCTCCCGCCCTGGGGGGCAAATCGTTGCGCAATACTATAACTTTTTACGTCTTGGTAAAGAGGGCTACCGTAAGATCCATGATGCTTGTTATGACACGGCTCGTTACCTTGCCAAAGAAGTCGAAAAGATGGGTATATTTCACATCATCTACGATGGCCATGGTGGTATCCCGGCCTTGAGTTGGTCAATTAAAGATGGCGCAACCCCAGGCTTTAACCTCTACGATCTTTCGGATCGCATCCGATCTCGTGGTTGGCAAATTGCCGCTTATGCGATGCCCGCCGAGCGTGAAGATCTGGTAATCATGCGTATTTTAGTTCGTCATGGTTTTAGTCGTGATATGGCTGACCTTTTGATTTCCGACTTACAACACTGCGTTGATTTCTTTGACAAACACCCGGTCGTCAATGGTAGCGACGCTGACGAGTCGAGTAACTTTAATCACAGCTAATTGTCCCATCTTACTTAAAGCAAGGAGCCTTGATGGTTCCTTGCCCTTATATCAACAAGTTAGCAGGTGACATTATGTCCTTTCTATTTAGTTACTTGTCAGAGAATCCGTTTGTATTTCTCTTTCTATCACTCACCATTGGTTATCCACTTGGTCGACTCACTTTTAAAGGTGTGAGCTTAGGCACAACAGCTGGCACCCTAATCGTTGGCGTTGGTATAGCACTGACGTCCTTCTCAGTTTATGGACTAAAAATTGAAGAACCAGGATTGGTCTCCGACATTTTCTTAATGATGTTCATGTACGCCATTGGGATGAAAGTAGGACCGCAATTTTTCTCCGGCCTTGCTAGAGGAGGCATCGACTTCGTCGTCATTGGTTTAATTGTCGTGTTCAGCAATTTTGCGATTGTTGTCATCGGCGCCAAGCTCATGGGCCTTGAGCCCGGCTATGCCGCGGGCATCATTTCTGGCAGTTACACAGTGACGGCAGTAATGGGCGTAGCGCAGTCAGCAATCAGCTCTGGGGCATTTACGCCACCAGAAGGCATGAGCATTGATCAGGTCAGTGCCAATATCGCGGCGGGTTACGCGATAAGCTATGTCCTGTCGACCGTCCTCATCATCTTGTTCATTAAATACCTCCCTTCTCTCTTTGGAATTGACCCCGTCAAAGCAGGTAAAGAAGCAGAAGCAGAGTTCTCAACTGGCGATGACAACGAGAAGCTCCCAAGTACCTTTGGGTTCTCAGATGTTGGCATTCTACCCATTGATGTTCGCTCTTATAAGGTCACACACCAAGAGTTAGTCGGTCGTTCAGTGCAGGAGCTGTATCGAAACTTCCCTGATGCGGCCGTGCTTAAAGTGGTTCGAGGTGAGCAAGTCATTGATGCTTCTGATAATCCAATGCTTGAGTTAAATGATGTCATTGGCATTCGCGGAGAATATCGCGTCTTGATTGCGGAAGGTGAAGCTGATATCGGAAATGAAGTCGATGAACCACGAGCTAGAAATGTCGATATCGAAGTAGCGGACATTCACGTTGGGAAGTCCGAACATGCAGGAAAAACGATAGCGCAGTTACATTCCGAAGTCGGTTTTGGTGTTTACTTTAAAGCAGTCTTCAGACAAGGCCACCAGCAACCTCTATTACCACAAACCCAGATCGAAGTTGGCGATGTGGTTCGAATTGCCGGCTCTCAGTGGTGTGTAGAACAAACAGCCACTAAGTTGAACAGTGTACCCATCGTCGAGAGTACCGTCACAGAAACCTTCTATCTCGCCGTTTCTTTATTAATTGGTTATGTCTTCGGCCATTTAAGTGTCACAGTCGCAGGTATTCCATTTGCATTGGGAACCTCGGCAGGCTGTATGCTCACCGGGATCATTTTTTCCTTCCTACGCACGCGGAATCCAAGTTTTGGCGGCCCTATGAGCGAGGGAGCAAGAAGCTTTCTACAAGACATCGGCCTAAATCTGTTTGTTGCTGTATTGGCAGCGACGGTAGGCCCCAAAATACTGGCCTCTTTTCAAGGCATCGTTGTCATCAAGATAGCTTTGCTCGGGGTGACAGCTGCTTTAGTACCCCCCTTATTAGCTTGGTTGTACGGCTTATATTTCCGCAAAATGAATCCTGCAATTTTAGCTGGTGCTTGTGCCGGAGGCAGGAACAGTACGCCTGCAATGAAAGGCGCACAAGATGCCAGTCACAGTGACATGCCAGCGATCGGCTATCCTGTGCCCTACGCTTTAACATCGGTATTGGTTCTTATTCTGGGTTACATCGCAATGGTCATCAGTTAGTTAAATCGAGTTTTGATTCATGGTCTATGATTTAAACGTAACCATAGATGTGTGACGACATGCACCTAACACAATAATGAGTAAGGAGAAGTTATGGGGTTTATATCTTGGATTATTCTTGGGTTGATTGCAGGGGCGCTAGCTAAGTGGCTAATGCCGGGCAACGATGGTGGTGGATGGATCGCCACCATGGTTCTAGGTATTGCTGGTGCCTTTGTTGGTGGTTTTTTAGGGAGCTTCATCGGCCTCGGCAGTGCTGACGGCATTAACATCGGTAGTATTATAACCGCAACGCTTGGCGCATTCGTGTTGCTGTTTGTTTATAACCGTTTCCTCAAAAACTGATATTTTCGCACCTCTAGTCATAAACAAGATAAAATTAAGCTTCAGATAGCAAAAAGCCGCTCATGAAGAGCGGCTTTTTTAAAGGGTGGGAACCCAGCCACATCCCGGCACACAAGTCACTCGCTGCGGCTGCTCCCTTCCAGGCCTGACCGAGTTCACGAGCTATTGTTGCGGGAGGACCAGGCCCCCATAGATTCGTTTTCTAAGAGGCTTGCCTCAAAGAGTGATTGGATTATTAAGCATCACAGCAACCATTGCAAGCCCTTCCACCCTATTTTTGAACAATTACGGTCTAAGTGCTTATCCTTTATTCAAACCACTAGAAAATCGCAGGTAAATTCACCATTTACCTGCATTTGGAAAGTTTGGATTGCTGAAGTACTAGACATCGATGTCTTCATTATCTTCTGTACGAATGATGTAGTCAGTCATCCACGCGGTGCCTAATAGACACAACCACACCACAAAGACAGGGCTTGGAACTTCGATACTTGGAGTAATTACCAGAGCCGCAAAACCGACCGTTGGCAGTGTCCAACATAATAGTTTATTCCAGCGGAACGTTTTCAAGCGCGTCAGCGTTTCCATTGATGCCATGATGCCCGTTATACACAAGGCCACCAAAGCAGCATAAGGTAAATCGGCTATCCATAATGGAAGTATTAAGCCTAATGACCACCAGCTGTGTCGGCTGGCTGGCTTAAGGTGATTTGCCGCCCACCAAATTACGATGATAGATAAGGTTTGAAGTGTGGTAACCCACGGGACGCCTTCAAGCTTGCCTGCTGATTGCGTGACCATGATTCCAACCTGCAACGTAGTCACGATCAAGCCAGAAATAATCACGACCGACAAACTACTGCGTCTTGAGAAGACCACCATCAATAGCGGGAATAGTACCCACGCACTGACAGACAGCGTGATGGGCTGCAAAGGAAGGGTTAGACCATAAGTAGTCATGGAAACAAGCAAAGCTAATCCAGCTATGCCCCCCTGCGGTAAAATCCATAAGGCAGGAATTACCATTGCAAGCACCGGGATATCTCCCTCACTTAAACTGATTGCTCTCGCGCAAACAACCGCTAATAATGTGGTGATCAAGAACTGAAACGTTGAAAATACCATAGCCCTCTCCTTCTACCGATCCGTGGTACCATACCAATCGTAGTAATTAACTGGTCACCCTAGCTTGTTAAAAAACTCGATAACCTCGTTAGATTTTTTGATTGGAGAATAATACTTATCAAAAAAATCTGCCTTGCTCTCAAGCTTTTTCCCTGCGCTATTTTTGAACACTTACTTACTGTGATTGGTATTTATGAACTAGGAACATTTAGTATGGACCAATTTTTGAGCCAAATCTTTGCTGTGATTCACCAAATTCCATATGGAAAAGTAACAACTTATGGAGACATAGCACGTTTTTCAGGATTTCCGGGCTATGCGCGCCATGTTGGTAAAGCGCTGGGTAACCTACCAGAAGGTAGCAAACTGCCTTGGTATCGAGTGATAAACAGCAAGGGAGAGATCTCTTTAAAGGGCGATTCATTCGACCGACAAAAGCGGCATTTGGTTAAAGAAGGGGTTGAAGTGAGTGATGCCGGAAAGATCAAACTAAGAATATATAAATGGCAGCCCTAGAGCTGCCATTTATCGAAAGACGTTAATTAAGATGCCTTAACAGTGGCATCTATTTCTAATTAACGAACACCAACCAAGCGTAGGTCTGCTTGTTGCGTGTTTTCTACGTCTGTAATCACTGACTTAATCGTGTCAGTTGTGAAACGCAGTTTGCCATCGACATGAATCGACGCACGCATGTTGTAGCGGTGGTTAGCTTTAATCTTGTTGTTGTCGTAGCTCAGTTCGAATGCGAACGGTACTTGCTTACCATCAGTAGTGAACTCTTGAGTTGCGATAACCGTTGATGGTGCGTCAGCCAGTGAGATATCTTCTAGCGTAACGGTAACTACTGCATTCTCTGGCAATGCAATTCTTTCACGGTAGCTAACTGTTCCTGAAATCACTTGAGTGTTCTCTGCAACCACTTCTTGAGAAGCATTCGTTTCTGATGTTGCTTGGCAACCAACAAGTAGGCCAAACGATACTAAAGACGTAATAAGAATTAGAGCCTTTTTCATATTCAATTTCTCTCAACATGTTTGCCGGACTCGGCAAATCTACTCAGCAATTATAAGAGAGCTTTCATATTCTGTCTCGAAACCCTATGATTTATTGACAGATATCTGACTAAGCTAAATGATTAACACCATAATCTGACACCTATTTTACCAAGAGGCATGCTGGCGATGAGTCAACCTTTAAAAGAATTACTCAATTTACTTCAGTTAGAGAAACTAGAAGAAGGTCTGTTCCGCGGGCAAAGTGAGAACTTAGGCCTACCACAGGTATATGGCGGTCAAGTATTGGGACAAGCGCTTTCTGCTGCTCGTTATACCGTTCAAGACGACCGTAGTGTTCACTCTTTCCACAGTTATTTTCTATTTCCCGGTGATCCTGAAAAGCCAATCATTTACGATGTTGAGAACCTAAGAGATGGACGCAGCTTTAGCACGCGCCGTGTGAAAGCGATTCAAAATGGCCGCCCTATTTTCTATCTCACCGCTTCTTATCATGGCGATGCGCCAGGTTTTGAGCACCAGATTGCAATGCCTGATATTCCTGGACCAGAGAATTTTGCTTCAGAAACTGAATTAGCGAGCCACATTGCAGAATTCTTACCAGAGAAACTGCGCAAAACCTTTTGTGGCGAAAAGCCGATTGAGATGCGCCCGGTGACGGTTGTGAATCCACTCAACCCAAAGAAGACGGAAGCGAAACAGTACCTTTGGGTAAGAGCAAATGGCGCGATGCCAGACAACCAATTAATTCATCAATACCTACTTGCTTACGCATCGGATTGGGGGTTCTTAGTTACGGCGCTTCATCCTCATGAAGTCTCTATCATGACACCAAATTTCCAAGTGGCGACGATTGACCACTCAATCTGGTTCCACCGCCCGTTCAAGATGGACGAATGGTTACTTTATGCGATTGAAAGCCCAACGGCGGCGAACACTCGTGGCTTAGTGCGCGGCGAGATCTTTAACCAAAAAGGTGAGCTCGTAGCGACGGCAGTACAAGAAGGTGTGATGCGTTTTACTAAGTAACGGATAAACGCTTCTTACAAGCCCAAAATACGCACAAAAAATAGAGGCTAGGTTTAGTACCTAGCCTCTATTTTTAATATTAACGAAAAGTCGTTACTTCGAATCCATAAACTCTACTCAGCTTCTGGCGTAGGCTCGAATTCACCTTGCACTCGTGTTTTGATGCCATCGCCAGCGTCTCTAAGTAAATTAAATGGCGATAACACTACGCCTTTCACCGCGCCCTCTGCGGCTCCCTGAGCGAGCTCTTTACTCTTATCAGCTAACAAATTAGCTTGTGCCAAAATACCAGGGACTTCCGCTCGTAGCATTTCAGACTCAGTGACGATGACAGGAATAGTCTGTTCGCGGTAAGACTTACTTTCAGCGAGCATTGGTGGCATTACGTCTACGCGGTATCTCTTTAATTCTGTTAACGTTGGGGGGATCACATCGGTTCTCACCTGCTCAACTTCAACTCGAACGTTTTTTACTTCATCTAGGATAGCTGGGATTTTACTGTCGACCGATGCTACCGTTTTGTTCACCTTCTCAACCGTCTTTCTAACATCTTCGACGGTATTTAGCATCTGTGGCGCCAACTCGTCGACGTGCTCCGCCAGTATCAGAAACTCTTCGACTTTTAGCTCTTTAGTAAGCACTGAAAGATCCTCTATAACCTGAGGATAGGTATCGACAATTTCACCGACTTTATTGGTGAATGAATAGATAGTGTAGCCAAGGTAAAAAATAGCGATAGCTAACACCAGCTGAATAGCAGTCGAAACTTTTGCAAACATGAATAATCCTTTTCTTTATCGCTGAGGCAATATCTAAACTGAGAAATAGTTAGCGTAACGCTAGATTTAGCTTAAAGCGGCAATGCTGTCGTGTACTTCAATGGTTCCATCGCAAATGTCGAGGTCACATTAGATATACCATCAATACTATTCACCAAGCGCTTGTAGAAATCATCAAAGCACTTCATGTCTTTAACCTGAACCTTCATCATATAATCATACTCGCCAGCCATTCGATAGAACTCCATCACTTCTGGAAAGTCCGACACAGTATTCACAAAGCGGCCATACCACTCATGAGAATGGTTGCTTGTTTTCACCAATACGAACGCGGTAAAAGCAAGATCAAGCTTCTCAGGGTTCAGCAACGCCACTCTTTTTTCAATAATACCGTTCTCTTCAAGACGCTTCAGTCTTTTCCAACAGGGCGTGGTTGTTAGGTTGACTGCCTCTGAAATATCGTTCAATGACAGCGTGCTGTCTTCTTGCAGCAAACTTAATATCTTTTTATCTACGGCATCTATCACACTTTCACCAAATCGTATTTAAATAGAATAATTTTCTACATTTTAGTCAAAACAAAGCAAATATGGCAAAGTTTTTCTCTCGAATTCTAGTTAAATTATAACCATACCAATTACAAGAAATTCCTACACAAGATCAGGAGAACGCTTATGTGCACTGACCATCAATGGATTAACAACGCGATTCGTAAAATTGAAGCGGACTACCAACGCTCAGCGGATACGCACCTTATCAAGTTAGACCTTCCAAGTATCGAAGGCATTGATATCTACCTTAAAGATGAAAGCACACACCCAACAGGCTCTTTGAAGCACCGTTTGGCGCGTTCTCTGTTCTTATACGCGATTTGTAACGGTTGGGTTGGCCCAGAAACAACGATCATTGAATCTTCATCTGGCAGCACGGCTGTGTCTGAGGCGTACTTTGCTCGCCTGCTTGGCCTGCCGTTTATTGCGGTAATGCCTAAGTGCACAGCGAAGAAGAAAATTGAGCAGATTGAATTCTACGGCGGCCAAGCGCATCTTGTTGACCGCTCAGATGAAATTTACGATGAGTCTCGTCGTTTAGCAGAAGAGCTGAATGGTCACTACATGGACCAATTTACTTACGCTGAGCGCGCAACCGACTGGCGTGGTAACAACAACATCGCTAACTCGATTTTCAATCAAATGCAGATGGAAGATCACCCAGTTCCAGCTTGGGTAGTAATGAGCCCAGGTACTGGCGGTACTTCTGCAACTATCGGCCGCTTCATTCGCTACCAACAGCATGAAACTAAGCTTTGTGTTGTCGACCCTGAGAACTCTGTATTCCACGAATACTTCCAAACCGGTAATGCGAACGTGAAAGGCAGTACGTTCAGCAAGATTGAAGGCATTGGTCGCCCACGAGCAGAGCCAAGCTTCATTCCTGGTGTGGTTGACGAAATGCGTAAAATCCCAGACGCAGCAAGTATCGCAACGACACATTGGTTATCTGACATTCTTGGCCGCAAGGTTGGCGCATCAACCGGTACTAACATGTACGGTGTGCTTCAGCTAGCCAGTGAAATGAAAGCGCGTGGCGAGAAAGGGTCTATCGTGACTTTACTATGTGATAGTGGTGAACGTTACCTAGACACTTACTTCAATGACGAGTGGGTAAATCTGAATATCGGTGACCTACAGCCTTACGCAGCGAAGTTGGAAGCTTTCTCGCAAACAGGTGAGTTGGCTTAACCACAGGGTAAGCACCGACACCAAAATTGAAAAGAGCCCTTGATGGGCTCTTTTTTTGTTCTGTTAATCAATCACTAACGACAACAAATTACTCTGGCTTCTGCTTCGCTTCAAATGCCGCTAGTTGTTCAGGCGTCGCTTTTGGTTGATGGTTTTGTTTCCACTCATCGTAAGTCATGCCATATATGCGCTCACGAGCGTCATCGATATCCAAGTCTAGGCCTTGTTGCTCAGCTTCTGCTTTGTACCACTTGCTGAAACAGTTACGGCAGAAACCCGCCAAGATCATCAAGTCGATGTTCTGCACATCTTTGTTATCATCCAAGTGTGCTAGCAGGCGACGAAAGGTTGCTGCATCAAGCTTGTCTTGTTCTTCTTGAGAAAGATCTTTGTATTTAAATTCAGCCACTTTACTTTCCTTTATTCGATTTATTGTATTAGTTCGTTGAGCTCTGTTTGTTATACAAAAAAAGCCTGCAATTCGCTAGGAGCAAACGCAGGCTTTTCAATATTGTTACACTATTTCGTGTTCATTAACCGTGACTGGTTCTTCCCACGTTGTCATGGCTAAGCTCTTTATTGAGCACCGCTTCGACGTGACCCGGAGAGCGTGTTGAGCCAGAAATCAGTCGGTACATCGCAGGGATTACGAACAGAGTGACCAGTGTCGCAAAGCCCATACCGAAGAAGATAACCGTACCCACAGCGACTCGGCTTTCATAGCCTGCGCCCGTTGAAGTAATCAATGGAATAGCACCTGCTAGTGTGGTAAACGCCGTCATCATGATTGGACGTAAGCGTCGAGCCGAAGCATCAATGATCGCCTTTTCAAACTCAATACCACGGTCACGAAGTTGGTTAGCAAACTCAACGATCAAGATACCGTTTTTGGTTACCATACCGATCAACATGATCATACCAATCTGGCTGTAGACATTGAGGCCTTGACTCATCAGCACCAAACCTAAGAAGCCACCAAAGATGCCCATAGGTACGGTGAACATCACCACCAGCGGGTTAATGAAGCTCTCAAACTGCGCTGCAAGTACCAAGTACGCAACTAACATCGCTAACGCAAACACCACTAAGATGCTTGATTGGTTCTCTTTGAAGTCTTTAGACTCACCTGAGTAGCTCACAGAGATGTCACCCGGTAGCTGTTCAATCGCTTGCTCATCAAGGAAATCCAGAGCATCACCCAGTGTGTAACCTTCCATTAGGTTAGCTTTGATGGTCACCGACTTTTGCTTGTTGTAGTGCGACAAACGAATCGATGATGCCACTTCTTCAATGTGTGTCAGTGTATCAAGCGTTACTAGCTCGCCTGACTGAGTTCGCATGTAGATTTGGCTTAAATCGTTGGCGTTGTTGAAGCTGTTCTCATCACCACGCAGGTAAACATCGTACTCTTCACCACGGTCAACGAAGGTGGTTTCACTGCGTCCGCCAAGCATGATTTCTAAGGTATCTGAGATGTCTGAAACGCTAACGCCTAGCTCTGCTGCACGCTGTTTGTCTACAGTTACCAATAGTTCTGGTGTTTTCTCAGAGTAATCGATGTCCGCACCTTCCATCATTGGAGAGTCTTCAGCGGCTTGCTTTAAGAGCTCTGCCCACTTTTGAAGTTCAGTGTAATCAGAACCGCCAAGTACGAACTGTACTGGCTCACTTGAACCACCTTTAAAGCCCGGCATGAAAGGGAATACGCGCACATCTGGAATACCAGCTAGTGACTTACGAACTTCATTAAGTGCTTCTTGCGCGGTCACGTCACGCTCGTCCCAATCTTCGAGGATCATGATAACGAAGCCCGTTTGGTCGCCGGCATTGCCACCAAATGCTGGTGATTGAATGCTGAATGACTTCAAGAAACCTTGACCAAGCAATGGCATTAGACGCTCTTCAACGATGTCCATGTTGGCAGACATACGGTTGTAACTGGTTGCATCGGCACCACGAACAAACGCAAAGATAACACCACGGTCTTCTTGCGGCGTCAGTTGCGACGGCACTTGTTGCATCAAGCCATAACTACCGCCCATACACGCGATAATGATAATTGGAGCTGCCCAACGCCAATTTAGAGCACGGCGCAATACCGAGCGATATCCAGACTCAAGCTTGCCAAATACGCGCTCGACAAACAGATTAAAACGGTTTGGTTTAACGTTCGCTTTTAGGATTTTACTGCCTAATACTGGCGTTAACGTTAATGCAACTAGCGACGAGAAGATCACCGACATAGCGAGCAATACAGAGAACTCGGTAAACAACAGTCCAACCATGCCATCCATGAAAGAGATTGGTAGGAATACCATCACCAATACAAGCGTCGTTGCGATTACCGCGAAGCCTACTTCACGAGTACCTTTATAGGCAGCAAGCAGTGGTGACTCACCACGTTCAATGTGGTGGAAAATGTTTTCAACCACCACGATCGCATCATCTACTACCAAACCAATCGACAGGATAAGTGCCATCAGAGTAATCAGGTTAATAGAGAAACCGAAGTAGTAAGCCGCAATAAACGACGAGATCAGAGATACAGGTACGGTCACCGCTGGAATAAGTGTTGCACGTGCTTGACCAATAAAGATGTAAAGCACAAGGATAACCAAGCCGCCCGTGATAAAGAGCGTGCTGTAAACCTCTGAGATAGAACGATCGATGAAGACTGTTGAGTCATAGTCGACAGCTAAACGAGTGCCATCTGGCAAGAACTTTTGAATTGCTTCGACTTCTTTATGTACTAGGTCAGCTACTTCAAGCGGGTTTGCATCTGATTGAGGCACAATACCCATACTGACGTTAACAACACCGTCACTCTTAAAGGTCGAGTTTTCGTTCTCTGCGCCAATGTAAACATCAGCGACATCTTTAAGGTAAATAGGCGTGTTGTCAGAAGCGCGTTTAACGACTAGGTATTCAAAATCTTCCGCTTCAGTGTAAGAACGAGCGGTACGAACCGACATCACAATCGCATCGTTACGTACTTCACCACCTGGGCTTTCGATATTCTCATTGTTTAACGCAGAAGTGATGTCAGATGTGGTAACCCCACGCCCTGCCATTTGCGCAGGTTTCAGCTTGACGTACATTACTTTGTACAAGCCACCTGAGATATCCACCGAGCTCACACCAGAGATCAAACTAAAGCGGTCGATCAACACACGTTCGGTGTAATCGGTTAGCTGCGTTCGATCCATCTCTGTCGAACTTAAGTTGATGTAGACCGAGGCTTCACCACTACCATTGTTCTTATAAACAATAGGGTCGTCGGCTTCATCTGGCAATGAACGCTGTGCACGAGCTACCGCATCACGAACATCACTCACACCAGTATTGAGATCGTAACCAAGCTCAAAAGTAATCGTGATACGCGACATACCGTTACGGGTAGTGGACTCGATCTCGTCGATACCACTGATGCCGGATAACTGATCTTCGAGGTTGGAGGTTATTTGGCTCTCAATGATGGTAGCCGAAGCACCCTCATAACGAGTACTGATCGAGACCACCGGACTTTCAATATCTGGCATCTCACGAACAGCAAGCTTATTGAACGAAACAATACCAAACACCACCAACAGCAAGCTCAATACGACAGCCGCTACTGGTCTCTTTACAGAAACATCAGATAACAACATTAGTTAGCGCCTTCTTGTGTTGCTTTCTCGTTTGCTGACTCAGCAGGGCGGTTCACGGTCAGTTCTTGAACTTGAACACCATCACGCATATTCACTATGCCCTGCACCACAATTTTCTGACCAATGTCGATGCCCTTTTCAATCACAACTTCGTTGTCGATACGAGCACCAAGGAACACTTCGGTTCGTGTCGCCTTGTTATCTTCGCCAATGACATAAACAAAACGTTTAGTACCTGAGTATTCAAGTGCTTGAACTGGAATAATGGGTGCTTCCACCGGTGGAAAGTCCATATCAGCTGCCACTAACATGCCCGGCTTTAAGTAATCATTATTGTTGTCGAAGTGAATTCGAACTCGAAGGTTCAAGGTTTCAGCGTTAATACGAGAATCAATGCCCACTACAGTGCCAGTGAACTGAGTGTCGCCCCATGCGCTAGTACGAGCCGTTACTTTCATACCTTTAGAGAGTTTAGAAAGGTAGCGCTCCGGGATCTGCAGATCTAATTGCATTACCGATAGGTCATCTAGAGTTACGAGTTCAGTACCGGCTGTCACCATTTTACCGCGGCTAAAGTCGATAAAGCCGACCGTGCCAGAAAAAGGCGCGCTAATGTGTAAGTCTTTAAGATTAGCATTCGCAGCAGCTAGGCGAGCATTGGCGATCTCTACATTAGTTTTCTGAGCGTCAATTTCAGTTTGCGTGATCGCGTTGCGTTTCACTAGTCGTTGGAATTCCGCTAGCTTACGTTTCTCGTCTTTTAAATACGCTTGCGCCTCTGCAACCGCCGCTTTCGCTTTATCATCGTCGAGCTGGACCAACATCTGCCCTTTGGTGACATCTTGATTGGCCTTGATGTTGATAGAGTCCACTCTGCCAGCCACTTCAGAAGTAATCATGACAGATTGCTCGGCTTCTAACTTGCCGACCAAAGAAAGAGATTGGCTAACTTGGTGGATATCAACTTGCTCAGTAACAACAGTGACAGTGCTAGGGCCCATACGCTTAGCAAGTGCGGCTGGAGACGCCATAAGAATAGACAAGCTAAGCAGGGTTAAAACAGATTTATGCTTCATAATAATGGTCTGCAAGTAAGGTTATACCAATCACAGTGAGCAAGTGGTCAGAAATAGCGTAGGAAAAAGGCTTGAGAACAAGACAGCTCTTTTCAACAGATAGTTTCGATAAGTAGTTATTCTACAATCAAAATTGTTGACGCTGTTCTCGAGCATTTTAACAAGCTAGGATGACACCTTTATTTACTACGATTGGTATTATTATCTATAAATGAAATTAACCGTATTCTATCAACTGATGAATGCTGTAACGTCAAGAAGTGTAAATCTAGATTAAATTCCATTTACGTTTCATCACGTTCTAGACACAATGAATAGAATACAGAAAGCCAATTACCTCAAGGTGTTATCTATCAGTACGTAAACCTTAGTACAGATGTTCACTTCACGAGCAATATGCGTACTTTTCGCCATCTTTGCCCAAAAAGGCAGCATTTAACACAAAACCATAAGAAAAACCCTTTACAGGTTTAGCGTGTTTGCTATGATGCGCTCCGCACTTGAGAGATGCGTTGGGAAAAACATCTCTTTAGCCTATCCATTATGAGTTAGGAAAAATCACCCTGGAGGGGTTCCCGA